>CAVKQP010000018.1:0-17374 GCA_963658165.1 Clostridium sp. CAG:302
GCTATCGACAGCCGTGGTTTCTTGTGCATGGAGGGAAGTGCATGCCAACGTAAATAAAAAGATGATGCATAAACTGAGTTTCTTGCATTGCTTCTCAATCCATGCCATCAAGACACAGACTGCATAGTTCTGTTCTTCCGCAGTCAGCAGACGACTTGCTGGAACATGGTGCCACTTGGAGAAGCAACCGCGACAACAACACCCTGTGGCATGCTGGGCAAGAAAAACGGGATGTCCTCGCATGGGCGTCTGTTTGCCGTCGTTGGGTATCACGGCAGGAGCCAGTCGCTTTGCCACGAAGTCTCTTGCATGTTGGCGGATAGTGTCGAGTCCTTTAGCTGCGATATAGTCACGGTCTTTCTGCGACAGATGAAAACGACTGCGAAAGGTGGACTTGGCAAGTCGGTCGAACAAGTCGGTCAAGTCATATTCTTTCGCAACATCTTTCGGCGCCGCCTGTTGTTCCTCTTCGGGAAAGAGGGATTGTTCTATGTATTTCTGCTTTTCCATTTTCTTTTTCAATTCATGAGTGTCTTATAAAAATCGGGACACTCATGAATTAAGATATGAACGACAGGTTTATGATTTTATTGCTTTTACTCCTTACTTTTAACTGTCTTCGATTTATAAAGAGGTATTGTCTTAAGCATGTTGCCCTAAGGGCAAGGGCGGATTAATTTTGCACATGTCGGAGAAAATGCGTAATTTTGCACCCAAATTATTAAAACAGAAAGAAATAAGAAATGATAACAGTCACCAATCTTGCGATTCAATTCGGAAAAAGAGTACTCTACAAGGACGTGAACTTGAAGTTCACCCCAGGCAACATCTATGGCGTCATCGGTGCCAACGGAGCGGGAAAGTCTACACTGCTCAAAGCCATTAGCGGCGAACTGGAGCCCAACAAAGGCACCGTGGAACTGGGACCAGGCGAGCGTCTCTCCGTGTTGGACCAGGACCACTTTAAATATGACGAATTCACCGTGCTCGACACGGTGCTGATGGGACACCAGCCCTTGTGGGAGAACATGAAGGCGCGCGAGGCGCTCTATATGAAACCCGACTTCAATGACGAAGACGGCAACAAGGTGGCAGAACTCGAGGAGAAATTTGCCGAGATGGACGGATGGAACGCTGAGAGCGATGCTGCTCAGATGCTCTCCAACCTGGGTATTAAGGAAGATTTGCACCAGAAACTGATGAGCGAACTGTCGAACACAGAGAAGGTGCGCGTGATGTTGGCTAAGGCTTTGTTCGGACATCCCGACAACTTGTTGCTCGATGAGCCTACCAACGACCTTGACCTCGACACCGTGCAGTGGCTTGAGGAATATCTCTCAAACGTGGAACAGACCGTGCTCGTGGTGAGCCACGACCGTCACTTCCTCGACTCAGTGAGCACCCAGACCGTAGACATCGACTTCGGCAAAGTGACCGTGTTTGCCGGTAACTATTCGTTCTGGTACGAGAGTTCACAGCTTGCCCTGCGTCAGGCCCAAAACCAACGTCAGAAGGCAGAAGAGAAGCGCAAGGAGTTGGAAGAATTCATCCGCCGTTTCTCTGCCAATGTGGCAAAGAGTAAGCAGACCACCAGCCGCAAGAAGATGCTCGACAAACTGACGGTTGAGGAGATTCGCCCCTCGTCACGCAAATATCCAGGCATCATCTTCCAGATGGACCGCGAGCCCGGCAACCAGATTCTCGAAGTGGAAGGACTGAAGGCTATCGATGCTGACGGAACCGTGCTGTTCGACAATGTGAACTTCAATATAGAGAAAGGTGAAAAGGTGGTATTCCTTAGCCACAACCCCAAGGCGATGACTGCCCTCTTTGAGATTATCAATGGCAACCACCAAGCTGATGCCGGCACCTACAAATGGGGTGTAACCATCACCACAGCCTATCTACCCCTCGACAACACCGACTTCTTCAAGGGCGACATGAACCTTGTGGATTGGCTCAGCCAATGGGGCAAAGGCAACGAAGTGGCCATGAAGGGATTCCTCGGCCGCATGCTCTTCAAGCAGGAAGACGTGGAAAAGAAGGTGAACGTGCTGAGCGGTGGTGAGCGCATGCGTATGATGATTGCACGCATGCAGCTGCAAAATGCCAACTGCCTCATCCTCGACACCCCTACCAACCACCTCGACCTCGAAAGCATCCAGGCGTTCAACAACAACCTCGTGGGCTTTAAGGGCAACATACTCTTTGCCAGCCACGACCACGAATTCATTCAGACCGTTTCCAACCGCATCATAGAACTGACCCCACAAGGCACCATCGACAAGCTGATGGACTACGACGACTACATCTACGACGATGCCATCAAGGCACAAAAGGCGAAGATGTATGGCGAATAATGCCTTTTTGGCAAGGTTTTTGCAGTATATCGGAAAAAGAAAGGAACATTTGAAAATGGATAAGGAAAAAGACATGAACATCGAAAACGGCAACGAAGAGTTGAAAGACACACAAGCCGCAGACGAGAATAAAGAACAGCAAACCAGTCAGGAAGAAGCTGAAAGCCAAGACAGTAAAGACGCTGCAGAAGTTGAAGCAGAAGAAAAAGACCCACTGGAAGTGGCGAACAGCAAGATAGAAGAGCTGAAAGACAAGTATCTGCGCCAAGTGGCAGAGTTCGAGAACTACAAGAAGCGCACACTGAAAGAGAAAACCGAACTCATCTTGAACGGTGCCGAAAAGACGGTTACTGCCGTATTGCCCGTGCTCGACGACATGGAACGCGCTTTGCAGAATGCAGGTGATACAGAAGAAGCCAAGACTTTCCGCGATGGTTTCGAACTGATATACAAGAAGTTTGTGAAGGCACTCGAATCGCTCGGCGTTAAGAAGATAGAGACCGACGGACAAGACTTCAACGTGGACTACCACGAAGCCATTGCTATGGTTCCCGGTGTGGGCGACGAGAAGAAAGGTAAAGTCATCGACTGCGTGCAGACGGGCTACACACTCAACGACAAGGTAATCCGCCATGCCAAAGTGGCAGTAGGTCAGTAATACATCATTCAATACATTCAACGACAAATCATGGCCAAGAGAGACTACTATGAGGTGCTTGGACTCGACAAGAACGCCTCTGAAGACGACATCAAGAAAGCATACCGCAAACTCGCCATTAAATATCACCCCGACCGCAACCCAGGCAACAAGGAAGCAGAAGAAAAGTTCAAGGAATGTGCTGAAGCCTACGACGTGCTACACGACCCACAGAAGCGCCAACAATATGATCAGTTCGGATTCAACGCTCCTGGTGGTAGCGGCTTCGAAGGATTTGGCGATGGCGGATTCTCTATGGACGACATCTTCTCTATGTTCGGCGATGTGTTCGGCGGGCACGGAGGCGGCTTTAGCGGATTCAGTGGATTTGGTGGCGGACGTCGCCAGCGTCCACAATACCGCGGCACCGACCTCAGACTAAAGGTGACCCTGTCGCTCCAAGAAATCGCAACAGGAGTGACGAAGAAGTTCAAAGTGCGCAAGGATATCACTTGCTCACACTGCCACGGCACGGGCGCAGAAGAAGGAAGCACATCGGAAACCTGTCCGACATGTCATGGTTCGGGTGTAGTCACACGCACCCAGCAGAGCATGTTCGGCATGATGCAGACCCAGAGCGTGTGCCCCACTTGTAATGGTGAGGGAACGATCATCAAGAAGAAGTGTAAGCACTGTGGCGGCACAGGTACCATGAAAGGTGAAGAAGTGGTGGAGGTAAACATCCCTGCTGGCGTAGCAGCTGGCATGGTGGTCACCTGTCAGGGCAAAGGCAATGCTGGTCCACACAATGGCGTGAGTGGCGACATCCTTGTCTATATAGAAGAGGAAGAGAACAAGACCTTTGTGCGCGACGGCAACGATGTCATCTACAACTTGTTGCTCGACTTCCCCACAGCAGCTCTCGGAGGCGAAGTAGACGTGCCCACCATCGATGGAGGCAAGGTTTCTATCAAGATAGATGCTGGAACCCAACCTGGAAAGACGCTCCGTCTGCGTGGCAAAGGTCTGCCCGCAGTGCAAGGCTACGGCCATGGCACGGGCGATTTGGTGGTAAACATCAGCGTGTTTGTCCCCAAGACGCTCAACAAAGACGAGAAGAAAGCCATTGAGCACTTCAAGGATAGCGACAACTTCAAGGGAGATGTGGTGACCAAGCAAACCATCTTCCAGAAGTTTAAGAATTACTTCAGCTGAAAATGAATTACGAAGAAACCGTAGAATACTTATTCAACAGCACCCCCGTGTTTGAAAAGGTGGGAGCCTCAGCCTACAAGGAAGGACTCTCGAACACAATAGCACTGGACAACCATTTCAAGAACCCTCACCGAAAGTTCAAGACCATTCACGTGGCAGGAACCAACGGCAAGGGTTCTTGCTCTCATACCCTCGCCGCCATTCTTCAGGCAGAAGGCTATAAAGTGGGTCTCTACACCTCACCCCACCTCGTCGACTTCCGTGAGCGCATCCGCGTGAACGGTGTTCCCATCAGCCAACAGTACGTGATAGACTTTGTGGAGCGCGAACGCGCCTTTTTTGAGCCACTCTATCCGTCGTTCTTCGAACTGACCACCGCCTTGGCATTCAAATATTTTGCAGAACAAGGCGTTGACATTGCCGTCATCGAAGTGGGACTAGGCGGCAGACACGACTGCACCAACATTATCACCCCCGAACTCTCCATCATCACCAACATCAGCTTTGACCACACCCAGTTTCTCGGCAACACACTCGCCAGGATAGCAGGCGAAAAGGCAGGCATCATCAAACCTCGCATCCCCGTGGTTATTGGCGAAACAACGGATGAAACTCGTCCTGTGTTCGAGCAGAAGGCACAAGCTGAGAAATCGCCTATCCTCTTTGCAGAAAAAACACGCGAAGTGATGGAAGCCCACACATCCCCACTTGCGGGAATGGACTACACTACACGCACATTCGGCACCCTACACGGCGAATTGGGCGGCATCTATCAGCAGAAGAACACCAACACCGTGCTCTGCGCCGTCAAAGAACTGATGCACCAAGGCATCGTGAAGCACAAGAATGCTGTGGTCGACGGATTGGCACACGTGTGTGAACACACCGGTCTGGCAGGTCGTTGGCAGCAGTTGCAGACCTCTCCTCGCGTCGTTTGCGACACAGGGCACAACGCTGGTGGATGGCAATACTTGAGCAAACAGATAGCCTCACAACCCTGCAAACAGTTGCGCATCGTGTTTGGCATGGTAGACGACAAAGACATAGACACCGTGATGGGAATGATGCCAAAGAACGCTGTCTACTACTTCACACAAGCCTCAACCCATCGCGCCATTCCCGTGGCTCGCGTCATGGACAAAGCAAAAGCACACCAGTTGCAGGGCAAGTGCTACCCCACTGTCGACGAAGCCTATCGTCAAGCTCTGACCGAGGCTGCACCAGATGATTTCATCTTCGTGGGTGGCAGCAGCTACGTGGTAGCAGATTTGCTCACATGGCTACAAACGACCCGTTAATTTTTACGAAAAGCACACCCCTAAGAGCAAATCAAGAAGAAAACGATATGAAAACGACCCATTTGTTTTGCGCTGTCTTCTTTATTTACTACTTTTGTAACCATGAAAACATTTCACCGATGCCTTCTGGTGATGTTGCTTTCCATCCCAATGCTCGCCCATGGGCAGATGAAATGGAACTCCACCTACCAGACATATTTCAATCAGTATAAAGACCTCGCCATCGAACAGATGCTCAAGCACGGCATTCCGGCAAGCATCACGCTCGCACAGGGTGTGTTCGAGAGCGGTGCGGGCAAAAGTGAATTGGCGCGCAAGGGAAACAATCATTTCGGCATCAAATGTCACGGTTGGCAGGGAGCCACCACCTATCATGACGATGACGCCAAGCAGGAATGTTTCAGAGCCTATAACAACGCATATGAAAGTTATGAGGACCATAGCCGATTTCTAAAGGATAACATCCGCTACCGTAAGCTCTTCTCGCTCAAGACTACCGACTATAGAGGTTGGGCACGCGGACTGAAAGCGTGCGGCTATGCCACCAATCCGTCATATGCTCAGAAGCTGATAGACATCATCGAGTTATACAAGCTCTATCAATATGACAAGGCAACAAGCTATGACAAGTTCATGGCAAAACACAATGCCAAAGACCAGCCGGCACTGCGTGGTGGACAGTTGCACCCCATCCGTATCTACAACAAGAACTATTATCTGATTGCTCGAAAAGGAGACACGTTTAAGAGCATCGGCAAAGAAGTGGGCATCTCCTACCGAGCCATCGCCCGCTATAACGAGCGCGACAAGAACGACATGCTTCAAGAGGGAGACATCATCTATCTGAAGAAGAAACAGAAACGCGCTCCTAAAGACTTTAAGAGGCGGTCTCACATAGTAAGAAAGGGCGAGAGCATGTATTCCATTGCCCAATTCTATGGCATGCGTTTGAAGAGTCTCTACAAGAAGAATGGTCTGACGCCCGATTATCAGATTAAAGTCGGCGACACGCTCAGAGTATATTGATGCCTATGGAGAAAGACAAAAAACGCATCATTATCGGCATGGGGTCTAACCACCAGGCACCTGAGGCTATCAGACAAGCCAAAGCCTTGATTGAGCGCCAGTTTGGACAAGTCAGCTACAGTCACGAGGCCTACACGAAACCTATAGGCATACCCTCGGCTGATTTCTTGAACTGCCTTTTTGCCATCCACTCAGACGAAAGCGTGGAAGCCGTCAACGAAAAGCTGAAAGCCATAGAACGGGCGTGCGGCAACACACCTGAACTCAGGAAAAAGAACATCGTCGTCATGGACCTTGACATATTGCTCTATGAAGACCAGCAACTGCACGCCAAGGATTGGCAACGCCCCTATGTCACAGAAATGATAAAAGAACTGATAAAACACAAACTATGAACAAGATTTTTTCCACTGCAGTCCTCCTGCTGACCCTGCTTGTTTCTGCCAGCGCACAGGACTTCGACCGCTATTTCTCAGACCGCACCCTGCGCATCGACTACACATTCTCTGGAAACGCAACACAACAGAATATTAGTCTTGACGAACTTTGCACCATGCCCCGTTGGTATGGCAAGCGTCAAAGACTTCAGGAGATACCCGTAGAAGGCAACGGCCAAATCACCGTGCGTGACCACAAGACACACGAGGTCATCTATCGCAATTCTTTCTCCACGCTCTTTCAGGAATGGTTAAGCTATGACGAGGCAAAGACAACAAGCCGTTCGTTTCAGAATGTGTTTCTCATTCCTATGCCGAAAGACACCATCGATGTGACCGTGGACCTGAGAAACAATCGCCGTAAAATTATGACGACCTTCACCCATACGGTATATCCAAAAGACATCCTCATCCGCCATATCGGTGAAAAGGACGTCACCCCCTACACCACACTGCAACAAGCCCGCGACACCACTCGCTGCATCCACATTGCCTACCTTGCAGAAGGCTACACGAAGGACGAGATGGGCACGTTCATTGAGGATGCACAAAAAGCCACAAACGCCCTTTTTGCCCACGAACCATTTAAGTCGATGAAAGACCGCTTCAACATCGTGGCTGTGAAAAGTCCGTCGGAAGAAAGCGGAACAAGTACACCGCACGATGGCGTCTGGAAGAACACGGCACTCCACTCCCATTTCGACACATTCTATAGCGACAGATACTTGACCACGCTCAACCTCAAAGACTTGCACAATTGGTTGGCAGGCACTCCCTATGAACATGTCATCGTGTTGGTGAACACCAGCGAGTATGGCGGTGGCGGCATTCTCAACTCTTACAACCTCGCTGCCATGCACCATGCACAGTCGTTGCCTGTGGTCGTACATGAATTCGGCCATTCCTTCTGTGGACTGGCAGACGAATATGCCTATGGAGATGAAGTCATCCCCATGTATCCACACGACGTAGAACCCTGGGAGGCCAACATTACGACACGCCAAGATTTCCACAGCAAGTGGGAAGACATGGTGGAACTTGACAAGAAAGGAAACAACAAGGAAGGGAAAGTGGGACTCTACGAAGGCGCCGGCTATTCACTCAAGGGTGTGTATCGCCCCTGTGCCGACTGCCGCATGCGCACTAACAAGACACCCAACTTCTGTCCTGTCTGCCAGCGCGCATTGTCACGCTTAATTGACTTCTACACGAAATGATGAGGCTTCGCAAGCCTATCATCCTCCTACTCTGCTCGTTGATGCTCAGCCCTTCCCTACTCCATGGGCAGGACGTCAAAGACAGCGACCGCTTGGGCATGGCCATAGACTATTTCAAAAGCGGAAAGTATCACGAAGCCCTACTTCTCTTCGAACGCTTGGACAAAAGCTACAAGCTCAATCCTCGCTTTCATGCCTATATGGGACTTTGCCTTTACCAAGAATGGGACTACGAGCGAGCCATTGAGATGTTCAATGGCTCGCTTCCACAACTATCCACACTCTCGCCCCATGAATTGTCGGTCTACTATTACGCACGGGCAGAGAGTCTTTTCCAATTGGAAAAATATGACGATGCATTAGCAGACTACGAACATGTGATCACCCTATGTTATGACCAAGAGAAAGGCGACTGCTTTTATCGCATCGGGTTCTGCCATATGCAGAAAAAAGAATGGGCAAATGCCGCGGAATCATTTTCCTCGGCACTTGCCTATTATGAAAAGTTTCTCAATGACGACAACCATCAAGCTCGCATCAAACAAATCAAGAACATGATAGCTGGATGCCGAGCCAAACTTTAGAACTCGTCGGCTGCATAGATGCTCGAGAACAAGCTCTGCTTCCAGTCGAAGATTTCATCATCGCGGAAGAATCGCTTCAGTTCTACGGCAGCATTCTCCTGAGAATCTGAGGTGTGCACAATATTCTCCTGGAAGCTCATGCAGTAGGTGCCGCGAATGGTGCCTGGAGCCGCCTTTCTGCCATTGGTAGCACCCGCAAGGTTTCGCACGGTCTCCACGGCATCGACACCCGACAGACACAATGCCACCACAGGCGTGACCATCATGGAGTCCTTGAGCTGCTGAAAGAATGGTTTGCCAGCCAAATGGGCATAGTGCTCGTTGAGTATCTCGTTGTCAAGTTGCATCATCTTCATGCCGCATATTTGCAGTCCTTTCTTCTCAAACACACTGATGATCTCACCTGCCAAGCCTCGCTGCATGGTGCAAGGCTTCAGCAATACTAAAGTTTTTTCTATCATATCTTTCCTCTTTACAAGTTAATCTCATTCTTTCATATTCGCATCCACAAACGACAAGGGAAGAAGGTCTTTCACCGAACCGAAAACTGCCGTTCCCTCAGTGCCGTAGAGCAAGATGCGCACGGACGACTGATACCTGTCTTCTATCTCTAATATCACCTGACGGCAAGCACCACAAGGAGAAATGGGACTGGGCAAGAATCCTCGCTCGTTGCGAGCGGCAATGGCAAGGGTCTTTACCGCCTGCTCAGGATAATTGGCTTGCGCACCAAAGATGGCAGTACGCTCCGCACACAAACCCGATGGGAATGCCGCATTTTCCTGATTAGCCCCGATGACCACCGTATCATCGGCAAGCAACACGGCAGCTCCCACATAGAAGTGGGAATACTTGGCATAGCTATGGTTTGTGGCATCTTTTGCCCGTTCGATGAGATGGCGCTCCTGTTCACTCAACTCCTCGAATTGGCAAAGCTGATAGTTGATTTCCAATCTTACATTCTTCATAATATCTGATTTAAGTATGGGTCATTCTTCATGTTGATAGCATCCGAGGTCGGGTTCTTCACCACGACGCGCACCGTTGCGGTCTATGGGGAGAGCCGTTTCTGGATTTGCCTGTCCTACTGCCACTGAAGATTTCGACAGACGGAAGTCATAACGCTGCAAGTCGGCATCCACCTTGCGGAAGATACGTTTCCCATAGCGAACCGTGTCTTTCACATCTTCAAAAACGATATTGGTGAGTCGCTCATCGGTAGAATCTTTGGGTGTACGCAAGATGCAATGGTCAAAGTGATAATCGAAAGCAATGGTGGAATCCTTAACCGATCCTTCCAACACGTCGTTAGCATATCCCGTGACAATGCTGTTTTGCATAGAGAACGTCAACGGGAGATCATATTTATCATCATGGTTGGCAAAAGCCAATGCCGCCCCACGATTGGCATCGAAGGGATAGAACTGCGCCAGCGTGCTATTGTTGACCGCGACGTTGCCTCCCTCTACGCGCAGACAATTGCCATAGGTGTTGGTCAACTGGCAGTTGTCCAACTGCGCCTTCACCGAGCGCAACCACACGCCCTCACCATTGCAGTTGTGCACGATAGACGCTGTCATGGTCAACTTCTGGCGTTCCACATCGGAAGAGTCGCAGACCACACCATCCATCGTGGAGTGAATATCGGCATAGTCAATGAGGTTGTCATAGGAGTCTGCTCCTATATGAATGCCCTTCCATTGTCCGCTCACGCCATCATAAGGCAGATAGTCAAACATCCGATCAAGACGGTCGCCGCGCAAGACCACGTTTTCCTCTGCCGTGCCTTTGATAATCAAGGTGCCGTCTACCTGCAAACCTGCGTCTGCATGGAAATAGAGCGTCACACCAGGATTGATGGTCAGCGTGGTCCCTTTGGGAACGGTGATGCCGCCATAGACAATCGTAGGTTTGCCTTTAGACAAGACCGTGTCGCACTGAAGGGTCAACGACCGTATCACATCGGCATCCCACGACAACGCGCTCAAGCACACGCTTTGCTCGACACCACTTTCGAGCGTAAAGACGAGTAGGTCTTCCACCTTCTGCGGTGTATCCTTCCCGTTCATGGCCGAGGTGAGTTCCACAAAGACGCGGATGCTATCCTTGTTTCTCACCTCCAAATCGGATGTCTGATAACCCGAAGCAGCCCCCAGGTTCACACCGTCCACATTAACGCGGTAGCCCGATTGGTTACCTCCCTTCAGACGTACATTCGCCAAACGGAGTCCACTGCCCGAATGGTTATACACCCAAAAGGTGCGTGTGGAAGTGGGGACACGTGAAAAGACGGTGTCAAGACGCACCGTGTCGGTCGAGAACGTGAGCCGGCGATTGGGTGAGTTGGAGAACGAATCGTCGTCTGTGCAAGCCACCATCGCCACGGCAAACAGTATGATGTATAAGATAGTCCTTTTCATTATTCATATAACGCAGTTCCATTGCCTTTTATTATACCATGTGCGAACTAAAATAAAAATAACGAACAGAAGAAGAGAATATCAGAGAATAAATGAGTAACTTTGCGTCAAATTATTTGCGACATCAAGACTTTAAGACATATCATCCGTATCGTGGTGTGGACACTTGTGAGTATCTACGCCATGATTATTGTATTGCTTCACATTCCTGCAATACAGGAAGTCATTGGCCGCAAAGTGGCAAGTGCCTTGGGAGAAAAACTGGGCACAGAAGTGAGGATAGGCCGCATCGACCTGGGATTTCTCAACCGCCTGGTCATCGATGATGTGACCATGCTCGACCAAAAAGGTAAACCGATGCTTCATGCCGCCCGACTTTCTGTCAGTGCCGAACCTACGCCCCTGCTCGCAGGACGGATTTCCATCAGTTCTGCCCAACTATTCGGAGTGAAAGCGATGCTCTACAAAGAGCGTGCAGAAGCCAAACCTAACTTCCAGTTCGTGCTCGACTCGCTCGCCTCTAAAGACACCACAAGTCAGAAGACACCTCTCGACCTCCACATCCATTCGCTCATCATCCGCAATAGCACCGTGAGCTATGACCAATATGACGTTGCACCGACAAGGGGGAAGTTTAATCCTGCCCACATCAGTGCAAGCGGCATCAGTGCACACATCATTCTCAACAGGCTGACAAACGACTCGCTGAGTCTAAACTGCAAACGCTTGTCGCTGAAAGAAGCGGCAGGACTCGACTTGCGTGAACTTTCATTCCGCTTGACAGGAGGAACTCGCCACGCACAACTCACCGATTTCAACCTCCGCTTGCCCCATACCCATCTCTACATACCACAACTCACGGCTTCATACAAATTCCGCAACAACTCCATCGCACTCCCCACTCTGCAATACCAAGGCGAGATTGCTCGATCACAGCTAACACTTTCCGATGCATCTCCCTTCCTGCCCTTGTTTAGGAATTTCAACAACACCCTTTTTCTTTCATCCGCATTTTCTGGCACAAGCACATCGCTGCGTGTTGCCACATTCTCATTGACATCTGCCGACCATAGCATCAACTTGGATATGAATGGCTCGGTTACTAAGTTGGCATCTGGCATTCGCTGGGCAACGCGAGTCGGAAAACTGAGTCTTTCTGCACGCACCATTGAGTTTATATCCAGAAATCTGAAAGGACAAAAAATCAACGTACCCGAAGCAGCAAACCGTTTGGGCGACGTAACCTTCAAAGGCGATGTGGGCGGACTGGGCAAAAACATCGCTCTGAAAGGTACACTCGAAACGGATGCGGGAGCAGCACGCCTGGGCATAGGACTACACGACAAGAGGTTTTCTGCCCACATAGAAACTGCAGGCATCCAACTCGGCAAGATTCTCGCCGACCCCCACTTCGGCATCGTTGCCACACATATCAATGTGGACGGAATGCTGCGGAATGGAACGCTGCCCGACCTCAGCGCCAAAGGACAGGTGAGCCGCTTTGACTGGAACGGCTACAATTATCATGACATCTCACTCGACGGCAAATATGCAAGTGGCACCTTTACTGGAAAAATCAATATGGACGACCCGAACGGGAAGATTGCCATTGATGGATTGTTCGCCCACGGCACAGGAAAGCCCAAAATGAATCTGACTGCCACCATAGACCACCTGAACCCTGCAGCGCTCCAGCTGACCGACAAGTGGAAAGGCACACAGTTTTCGGGCATTCTACATGCCGACATCTCAGGCAACAAATTGGCTGACGCTAACGGGTCCGTCACGCTCAGTCAGTTTAACATGAAGAATGCCACGACAGACTATACGCTCGACCAACTCACACTCCATGCAGGCTATAACGGTCACGAGCACTTCATCAAACTCGACAGCGACTTCGCCCACATGGAGCTGAACGGACAATATGACTACAACACCATCGTAAGAAGCATCACCAACTTGGTGGCAAGCAAACTGCCCACTTTGCCAGGGCTGCCCAAAGCAACACGCACACCGGGCAACACGTTTGATCTTGACCTCACTGTGACACGTACCGACTGGCTACAAGCTCTCCTCGGCATCGACGTGCAAATAGACGACCCCGTGGAACTACGTGCTGCCATGAACGACCAACAGCACCAACTCGCTCTTCACGTCGTTGCCCCTCGCCTCTACCTGAATGGCACACGCTATGAAGACGCCACCATCCTCGTCACCACCCCCAACGACACGCTATGCGCTAACACTTCGTTTACGAAAGTGGGCAACAAGGGAGGCAAAACCATGGTCGACATCAGTGCGCAAGCTGCCGACAACCATCTCACATCGGGCATACTCTTCAAGGAGAACAAGCCGCACGGCATGAAGGGCAACATGAATGTAGATGCTCGATTCTATAAGAACACTGACGGACAGTCTACTGCCGACCTCCACGTACTGCCCTCTGAAATCATCGTGGGCGACACCGTGTGGCAAGTGCATCCATCGAGCATCTCGTATCATGCAGGTGCACTCCACGTGGAAGACTTCGCCATTGAACACAACCAGCAATATCTGCGCATCGGCGGCAACGCCACACGAAGCGCAGAAGACTCGCTCACCGTAGACCTCAAAGGCATCAACGTAGAGTATATACTTAACCTGATCAACTTCCACTCTGTTGACTTCAGCGGATTCGCCTCGGGACAAGCGTCTATCAAACGCGTGATGAACAAACCTTCGGCATGGGCTAAACTTGACGTGGCAGACTTCCACTTCGAGGATGGAAACATGGGAACACTGCACGCACTTGTAGACTGGACGCAAGAAGAAAACCAGATTAACATTCACGCCATAGCCGACGACGGACCGAAACACCAAACGCATATCAACGGATATGTTTCGCCCGGTCGCAGCGATATAGAACTCAACATCGATGCCTACGGCACTCGACTTGAGTTTATGGAGAACCTCTGCAGTAGCTTCCTAAGCGACGTCAATGCCAATGCCATAGGACATATTCGCATATTCGGTCCACTGAAAGCCATCAATATGGAAGGGAAAGTGGTGGCACAAGGCACGATGGGAGTAAGTTCACTCGGCACCACCTATACACTCAATGGTGACACCGTGACATTCGAACCCGACAACATCATCTTCCACAACGACGTGATTTGTGACAAAGACGGACATACAGGTGTGGTCAACGGCAGAGTGACACACAAGAACTTATCCAACTTCGGCTACGACCTCAACATTGCAGCCAACAATATGCTCGCCTATGACTTCAAGACCTATGGCGACCAGACATTCTTCGGCACTGTATGGGCAACAGGCACATGTGACATCAAGGGAAAGAGCGGTGAGGTGAACATCGACGTAGACGTGACTCCCGAACGCGGCAGCTTCCTGGAATACAATGCCGTCAGTCCTGACGCTGTCAACAACGGACAGTTTATCAGTTGGAACGACCGCACGCCACAAAACGTTGCTTCCGATTCGCTGGCATTGCAAGTACAAACATCCACCAAGGAAGACCCCGACATGGCAAGCGATATGCACATCAACTTCCTGATAAACACAACGCCAGACGTCACGCTAAGAGTGCTCATGGATCAGCAAAGCGGTGACATGATTACACTGAACGGACAGGGAGTGATACGCGCCACCTATTATAATAAAGGTGCGTTCCTCATGTTTGGCAACTATCTCGTAGACCACGGCACCTATAGACTCACCATACAAAATGTGATACGCAAAGACTTCCAATTCTTGCCAGGATCTACCATAACATTCGGAGGTAATCCTTTTGATGCAGCATTGGGACTGAAAGCACAGTATGCCGTACAAGGAGTGAGTCTCTCAGACATCGGTGTGGGACGCAGTTTCACCTCTACAGGCATTCGTGTAAACTGTCTCATGAACATAGGCGGAACGGCTGGACAACCACGCGTGGACTTCGGTATGGAGTTGCCAACGCTGTCTGCCGATGCCGAGCAAATGGTCAGAAGTCTTATCAACACAGAAGAAGAAATGAACCAACAGGTGCTTTACCTATTGGCTGTTGGAAGATTCTACAATTCGGGAGTAAACACGCAAGAAGGGGCGGAGCAACGCAGTCAGACCACCCTTGCCATGCAGAGTCTGCTCTCAGGCACCATTTCTCAGCAGATTAACAATGTCATCGGCACGTTCATGGGCAAAAGCAACTGGAATTTCGGTGCCAATATATCTACAGGCGACGAAGGATGGAACAATGCCGAATACGAAGGATTGCTCTCAGGCAGAATGTTGGGCAATCGTCTGCTCTTCAACGGACAGTTCGGCTACCGCGACAATGCCAATGCCACCACCAGTTTCATTGGCGACTTCGACTTGAAATACTTGCTTACGCCCAATGGCGGCATTTCTTTCGACATCTATAACCAGACCAACGATCGCTATTTCACACGCAACAGTCTTAACACCCAAGGCATTGGTCTTGAACTGAAAAAGGATTTCACATCGCTCCGCGATTTGTTCGGAATAGGCCGCAAGAAATCTAACAAGAACAACAAGCAGAAGAGCAGCAAATAGGAATGGGCTGCTCATTCCCCCCAGTGATTTTCTACTGTCCCCTACTACATCGAGTAGTAGTCGACGCGCCCTCGCGTCGACCTTGCGACAAAAGGAAATGATTTTACTTGACACGCCATTCACACATCCGCTAAGGGGCAGGCGGGGGCGCCAGCCCTACTACATCTCAGCTTCAATCAAGCACCAACGTAGTAGTCGACGCGCCCTCGCGTCGACCTTGCGACAAAAGATATATTCAGAGAAAGTAATAGAAAAAAAAACTCCCACACAGAAACGAATCTGTGTGGGAGAAATTATCTAATGGAGAATAATATTATTCGCCCTTTTCCATCTTAGCCTTCAATGCAGCGAGTGCGTCGAAGTCACCAAGAGATGTACCAGCAGCAACATTGTTGATCTGTGCCTTCTCTTCCTTCTTAGCAGTGTGCTTGCGAACTGGCTTTACAACATCGTCCTTGCCCTCTTCGAATGTACGGCTGTGGCTGAGGATGATGCGCTTGGTCTCTTTCACGAACTCGATCACCTTGAAGTCGAGCTCTTCACCGAGCTGTGCCTGTGAGCCATCTTCCTTCACGAGGTGCTTAGGAGTAGCGAAGCCTTCACCACCCTCGTTGAGTGTGATAACAGCACCCTTGTCCATCATCTCAGTGATCTTGCCCTTGTGTACAGAACCTGGAGTATAGATCTGCTCGTAAGTATCCCAAGGATTATCCTCGAGTTGCTTGTGGCCGAGGCTCAAGCGACGGTTTTCCTTGTCTATTTCGAGTACTACTACATCGATGTCTGCACCAACCTGTGTGAACTCTGAAGGATGCTTTACCTTCTTTGTCCAAGAGAGGTCAGAGATGTGGATGAGGCCGTCTACACCTTCTTCGAGTTCTACGAAGATACCGAAGTTAGTGAAGTTGCGAACCTTAGCGGTGTGCTTGCTGCCTACAGGATATTTAACCTCGATGGTCTCCCATGGGTCTTCCTTGAGCTGCTTGATACCGAGGCTCATCTTACGCTCCTCGCGGTCGAGAGTGAGGATCACTGCCTCTACCTCGTCACCTACATGGAGGAATTCCTGTGCAGAACGCAAGTGCTGGCTCCAGCTCATTTCAGATACGTGGATCAAGCCTTCTACACCAGGAGCAATCTCTACGAATGCACCGTAGTCAGCGATAACAACTACCTTACCCTTCACGTGATCACCTACCTTGAGGTTAGCGTCAAGAGCATCCCATGGATGAGGAGTGAGCTGCTTCAGACCGAGAGCGATACGCTTCTTCTCGTCGTCGAAGTCGAGAATAACAACGTTGATCTTCTGGTCGAGTGCTACCACCTCGTGTGGATCGCTTACGCGGCCCCAAGAAAGGTCTGTGATGTGGATGAGTCCGTCAACACCACCGAGGTCAACGAATACACCATAAGAAGTGATGTTCTTAACGGTACCTTCGAGAATCTGACCCTTTTCGAGCTTGCTGATGATTTCTTTCTTCTGTGCTTCAAGTTCAGCCTCAATGAGAGCCTTGTGTGAAACAACTACGTTGCGGAATTCCTGGTTGATCTTAACCACCTTGAATTCCATGGTCTTGCCTACGAATACGTCGTAGTCGCGTATTGGATGAACGTCAATCTGGCTTC
>CAVKQP010000019.1:0-17226 GCA_963658165.1 Clostridium sp. CAG:302
CTTCAAGCGTGTGCAGAGCATGAAAGCCAACACCCCCTATGTGGTGAGGGCAAAGACGAAGAGTATGGAGATAGACTACGATGACATCTCTGTGCCAGTGACACCTGCACGCAGCAACGTGGTGTCTGCCACCGACTACATCATGGATGGCAGTCTGCAACCTATAAGTGAAGCGGATGCCAAGGATCTGAAGATATTAGTGATGAACGACACCACCAAACTCTGGAACCTCTTTAAGGCAACGGAGACTTGTAGTGAGATACCGCCTTACACTGGCTACGTGAGGACGAACACGACCACAGCATCCTCCAACGATGTGCGGACCGTATTCCCCGACCACGACTTCTATTACACGTTAGGCGAAGAAAAGCATCCTCTCGACGGTACCAACACAGAAGACGATCCGCTGTCATGCTCTACGCTCGATTTGGTTGACGGACTTGACTTCAAGAGCGACTACACGTTCTGGACCAATCTGCCTACCTACTCGCGTGAGATGACCACCACCTGGGGTACGCTCTGTCTGCCGTTTGCCTACGAGGCAACGGGCAACGCCACTTGCGAGTTCTATGAGATGACGGAGAACAACGGCTCTTCACTGGTGCTCACCAAACTCACCGGCACCATAGAGGCGGGTAGACCGGTGATGGTGCGCCGCCGCTATGAGGGAGTGCCTGTCGTCATCAGCAACAGTGAAACCGTGAACGTATGCAACACTGAGGGCAATGCCACGATGATGAACGGATCGTTTACTGAGACCGCCGTGCCCGAAGGCTCATACTTCATCTCTAAGGACAAGTTCTGGAAGGTGGACAGCAGTCAAAAGACTAAGGGCGCCAAGATCAAGGCTTATCGCGGCTATGTGACCACCCAAACGGCAAATGCTTCACAACTGGGCATCGACATAGAGGGTGAGGTCACAGGCATAGACACACTGAACAGTGTGGACGATGGTGCACAGGCAGAATACTATGATGCAGACGGACGCCGCATCAACAGTCTGCAGAAGGGCATCAACATCATCAAGAATGGCAATCGCGCGATAAAAGTAAGAATCAAATAAGCACAACGACATGAAGAAAATTTATAATAGTCCCACCACAGAGGCTATAAAGATAGAAGCCTTGAACATACTCGCCGGAACTTACGAAGGCGGTAGTAAGAGTGAAACCATCAATGTGGGAAACTTTACCGGTAGTAGCGGAGGCGAAAGCAGCAGCGAATCCGAAGGTCCTACGTTCATCGATGATATACCTTACGGCGACTAAAACAAGATGGGGGCACCACTGCATTTGCAGCGTGCTCCCATCTTGTTTTATACAATATTCATTGCCAAGTAAACAAAATTCACACTGCCAGTGTACATACATCAACAATATTGCTTAACTTTGCTGCGGTCTATACACATAAACCATTTTAATCTTTGTATGAACTCTAAACACTACAAGTTATGAAGAGAATCATCTTGTCATACCTCTTCGCCATCACGGCCCTTTGCACAGCCAGAGCCAACGACGGCGTGTTCTTCACCAGCGGCAACTTCCTCGTGCCCTTACAGGAGACAGACATCTCCGTGGCGAAGGAAGTGCTCACCATCACCATCGGCAAGGACAGTCTTGCTCGGGTGGATGTGTACTACGAGTTTATCAACAATGGCGACCCGAAGACCATGACCATGGCATTCGAAGCCGACCCTCCTTACAACGTAGGATTGCCCCTCAACCGCCAAGGCATCCATCCTTGCATCAAGGACTTCACCGTGACGATGAACAACCAACAACTGACACGCAAGAATGCTCTGGTGGCATCGATGAATGTCGACGGGATGCAGAACTCCGACTTCAAACCTCTCGACCTGTCGAAATGGAAGGGAATGGGAGAGGCTCCCGACTCATTAGTCCCCTACGAGAACGCCCTCTACAATGCCGAACTAGACAGCGTGATTGGCTATGCCTATGCCTACTACTTCGAAGCGCCATTCAAGCACGGGCGCAACATCGTGCACCACACCTATAGCTACACGATGAGCTATAGCATCGGCAAGCGTTTCGAGATACCCTACTGGCTGACGCCTGCCACCCGATGGGCAAACCACGGGATAGACGACTTCACACTCAACATCACCGCCGACGACTATACGGAATTCTGCCTCAACGACACCTTATTCAACGCGGCACCATTTGCGAAGACACAACCTCAGAGAGGGGTGCTCTACAACGTCACTTCAGAATATGGTGAGCAACTGCTCTTCGCCAGCGTCGACGTGGGCGACACTGTGACGTGGCATGCCAACCACTTCTCCCCGACGGGCAACATCAGCATCGACTCGCCCGACTGGGATCCAAAGAATGCCTACTACACCTATCGTAACTCTGACAAGGTAGTGATAGATAAGCAAGGCAACGTGAGTCGCTACCTTGCCAATTGTGGCGACAGCTACCTCGTGATGGTGCAAGACTATGGATTGGTAAAGAAGAACGAGAGCCGCATAGAGGAGTATAGCGCCGAGAAAGGCAAGGGCAACGTCGTGGTGAACGATGAGACGGTAAAGAAGCGGGTAAACGTGAGGATGCGCCCCAGCGAGAAGGGCAAGAAGATAGGCGCCATCGCCGCTACTCCTTCTGGTGAACTCCCCAAGGTATTCCAATGCTTAGGCTATGTACAAGACAAAACCAGTGACTGGGGTGGCATGTGGTGGAAGATAAAGTACGGCAACAGAATTGGCTATGTGGCGCAGCAGTTCATGATTTGGGATTCCATTGACACGTATTGATCATATTCACAACTAAAGAAATAGACTGCACAAACGACTGTATAGCAAAAAGATTGCTTAACTTTGCCTGCGATAAAAACAATTTTACTCAGTCTATTGAGTAATTCACAGGGTCGACGCGAGGGCGCGTCGACTACTATAGAAAAAGGAGCCGATGTTATCGACTCCTTTTTCTTATTCTGGCACGTAGATGATTTGGCCGTTTTCGAGTTGGTAGGCAGTGCCGAGGCGCTTGCCTTGCTTGCCTTTCCCGTTGGCACTCTCACCCGATGCCTTATAGGTGTTAATCTCTTTGCCTTCTTTGGTGATGATCTCCATGTTATCCTTTCCAGGGTTCTTCACGATGGTGTAGTCCTCTTTGCCAAACACTTCGGTCATGTTCATGTGCATCACCATCGCCACCATGAGCGACACGGCAAACACCATGGCCACGTCAAACAAGTTGACAACCACGCTTAACGGATCGCCGTCATCCTCACCGAGGAAGTTTCCTCTACGTCTGCGTCTGCTCATGCTTTTGCCTCCTTGCTCTGGGTATTAGACACACTGTTGACCACGCGACACACGCGGTCGAGGTTGTTCACATCTTTGGCATACCAACGCTGCTTCAGTTGGCAGGTAGCCAGACCAACAGCACTGATGACAAGACCTACGACCGTAGAGGCAAACACCACCTGCATGTTGTATGCCATGCCCGAGATGTCGCCCGTAGACAAGCCGACGAGGGCTGGTGACATGGAGATAAGGGTGCCGACAAGCCCGAGCACCGGGCCGAGCTTCGTGAGCAAGCGCGACAGGTTGACATCCTTCTGCACCTCCGTCTCGTAGCGAGTGAGGATGTAGTCGGAGTAGTCCTCAGAGTCATTGTTGTCGAGGATGTCTGCCAGATACTGCGTGAAGGCAGAATTGTGCTTCTCTGGAAGCAGCGACTTCAGTTCTGCGAGACCCGCTGGGGTGAGCGACTTAATCTTCTCGTCGAACACACGCGCATTCTTGCGGCGCACCATGAAGTTGTTATAGGTGCCACCCACGAGGATGAGCGCACGAAAGAAGAACACGATGAGGAGTACTACGTCCGGGATAAGCAATGAGTTGGCTATACCGAACAGGGCTTTTGATATGATTTCCATTGTTTTGTTGTTTATTTTCTTTTTAGTCTATATTTGATTCTGTCTATCACGATTCCTAAGGCGAACAGTACGGCGAAGATGGCGATAGCGATAATGATCATGTGCCAGTCGGTCTTTGTCTCCTGCACCTTATATACCATTTTGCCGCTTTCTGTCGACACCAGTCCGAGCACGCACACGAAGCAGCCCGAGAGCAGATGCATTTCCACACGACCGTCGCGCTCAGGCACAAGCCACTTGCAACCTTCTGCGAGGAGGGGCAACCCGATGAGACAAGCTGCAGCAAACGCCCATGTCGTGGTGGAGAAGTCGACACCCACCGCCACAAACAAGGTTTGGGTGAAAGCATAGAACGTCACGGGGAACATTAGCAGTGAGGGATACCACTTCAAGAGGGTGAGCCACCACTTGCCCTGCTTTGCGTCGTACAGATCCTGGAAGTGACAAAAAGCGTAGCCGAAGCAGAACACCGAGTCGATGGTCACCACCACCGCCATGTTTTGCAGGGCTACGGTGTTGGCGAGATAGTCGGCGAGCTGAGTCTTCGACTGCAGCACGGCATACTGCTCACTCCACACCACGAAGGCGGCGAGCAAGGCACCGAATATGATCCGCGCCGTCCATCCCCACTGGCTGAGCTTAAAAGCGCAGCTCAGAAGGATGAAGACGATGAGCGTATAGATGATTATTTCCATATTGTTAGAGTTTCTTACGTTTGTTGCGGATGACGATAGCAAGCACCACGAACACTACGAGTACGATGCCTACGACATACAGTCCGTTGAAGCCCGATTGCTCCATCTGCTCCTCGTTCTGCACAGTCTGCTTCTTCATCACCATACCCTTCTGGTTCTGATCTGCCACAGTCTGCTGTTGCTTGTTCATGTCTTGGCGATAAGCCTTAGCATCGGCGGCATCTGCCTTGGCAGCGATGAAGTCTTGCAACTTGCGGTTATTGCCTTCAAACGACGAACCGCTCGCGCCATACTTTCGGGTGAACTCCGTGTGCACCTTGGCGATTTGCTTGAGCTGTTCGGGCGAAGCCTTCCAGTAGCCCTTGCGTGCGGTCTCCATCATGGTAGAGGTGATCTCTTGCATAGCGGCAGGATTGGTCGATCCCATCTTCTCGTGCACGCCAAGGTTATACTTGTCCTTCACATACACATCGTAGATTTCGTTCCACATCTCCTTCGAGATGGCTTTGGGCTTCATCACGTTCCATCCGTAGGTATTGCGCACCATCTCTGCCAAACCATCCGTAGAGGTAGCACCACCCTTGAGGGCTTCCTTCACATATTTCTCGTTGAACAACTTGGTGCGTGCCTCCACGGCAATGGCCTCCTTAGAGTCTTGCACGCGGTAGTCGTTGCGGTTGCGATAGTCGGCGAAGTAGGCATCAGGATCTTTGCCCGTCACGTTTCTGACGGCGAGGTTCATGCCGCCCATAAACTCATAGACATGGTCGAGGCTCAGTGCGCCCCACGTGTTGTTCTGACGAGGTTGCATCACCACATCGGTGCGGGTCAGCGCAGCACCAAACGCATCGTCGGCATAAGCCTCCCAATGCTCTTGGTCGCCATAGAATGCGCCCATATTCTTGATATACTGGTCGGCTATCTGCTTGTCGTTATCCCAAGCATCGCCCTTCTCGACCATGCCTTGGATGCCGGTGCCATAGCCTCCCTGCACACCACCGAACACGCGATACTTGGAAATCTCGCGAGCCTCAGCAGGCGAAACACCCTTGTCGATGAGGTAGCGCTCCGACTCGTCAACACCATCCTTCACCATGTTGCCATATTTGTCGCCTGAGGCTGCTGCAGCCATCTGCACGGCACGGTTGATGAGGAACAGACGCGAAGCAGCCAAATCGCGCAACTGACCAGAGGTCTGCACCACCACGTCGATGCGCGGACGCCCCAATTCTTTCGACGGAATGAGTTTCAGGTCGTTGACACGTCCAAAGCGGTCGCGCACGGGTTCCACGCCGAGCATGTAGAGCACCTGAGCAATGGTAGCACCACCCGTCTGGATGAACTCTCCCGACCACAGCGTGTAGCTCACCTTGCGCGGATAGGCACCCTTATGCGCCTTCTGGTAGTCGGCAATGGTCGACTTGGCAAGGGCTACACCCTTCTCCCAAGCATCCTCCGTAGGCGTCTCCTCTGCGTTGATGGCAAAGAGGTTGCGACCTGTCGGCAGGGTGTTCGGGTTGACGATAGGATCGCCACCAGGTGAAGGGGCAGTGTAGCCACCCTTTAAAGCATTACTTATCGATGCTAACTCTGCCTCTGGGCAGTCGTGCAACGTCTTGCGGTAGACAGCCACATTCTTCAGAGCCACTTCCACCTGACTGATGGCCTCAGCCATCTCTATCTCTTTGCGGTTATATTTCGGTTTCGACGAACCGCCCATCATGCCCATGCCGCCCGACTTCTTCTTGGTCATGGCAGCACTCATCTTCTTCAGTGCTGCTTCGGGAGCACCCATCCGGCGTGCCACCTCTATCATCTGCGAGGGGTCGCCCTTGGCGAGCATCTTTCTCATCTGGTAGCGCATGAACTTGGCGATGGGACCATTCTTAGCCTCGGGCACCTCGTTGGATGCCTGGGCCATCTTGTCCATCATCTCAGCCATGCCGCCCTTGTCGCCTTTCTTGCCTTCTTTCTCCTTCTTCGACATCGCCATCATCATGGCAAGCATTCCTTTGGGAGCGTTCTTCCAAGCAATCACCTCGCGCGACTTGACCAGTTCTGCTTCGCCGATGCCAGCGATTGAGCAAATCGTCTGGTCGTCTACGCCTGCGGTATTGGCATAGAGGCGTGCCACGGTCTGCTTGGCAGCATTCAGATAGCGATCGTTGAACGCCGCCTTGCCGAGTTTGCCCACACGCCCTTTCATGCGGTCGAGGTTGTAGCAACAGTAGGCTATCGGGTCGGTGGTCATGGCGTATACCGATGTGCGGATGTCTTCATCGGCATAGGGAACGCCCATCGTGTAGGGAGTGCCTGTCACCTTCTCGTTGGTAATCTCCTCGGCATAGTTCTCTATTTGGGTAATCTCGTCGTCGGAGAGCGCCTTCGAGAGGTTGGTGTCGAGATGCAGATCCTTGCAGAGATCGAGTTTCACGGCAAGCGCCTTGATATCTTTGCGCAATTGCTGTTTGTCGCCCTTGGCAGCATCGAAGTCGCGAATCTTTTTCGAGAGTTGCTGATAGACGTCGCGCAGTCCACTCTCATGGAATGGCGGTGTGAGATAACTGATGAGGTCGGCATAGGTGCGGCGCTTGGCAATGATGCCCTCGCCCACATTGTCGATGGTGTAGACATAGAAATGGGGCAACGCACCCACCAGTCGGTCGGGCCAGTCTTCGTTAGACAGTGCCACCTGCTTGCGGGGTGTGAACTCCAGCGAGCCGTGCGTACCGAAGTGTATCATGGCATCGGCTTTAAAGCCGTGCTGAATCCAGAGATAGGGAGCGATATAGGAGTGAGGTGGACACTTGTCGGTGCCATGCACAATCTTGAATTCATCCTTGCCCTCCCCTGCCATCGGCTGCGGCAACAGTGCCACATTGCCATATCGGATGCAGGCGAAAGCGAGTCGTCCGTCGGCAGTCTTCAAGAGGTTGTCGTCACCCGGGAATGCACCGAACGCCTTGTCTACCTCGGCAGCCTTGTCTTTGCGTAGCGACAATGCTGTCCAAGCGTCATACTGTTTCTTGGTGACGAGCTGGGGATGTCCGGTCTTCATAAACTTCTCAGCGTCGCCCGCAGCGAATGAGTTGAACAGCATGCCACGTTGCTTGATCTGGGCAGCAAACTCCGAAACGGTAGCAGGAAGCCCCGCCACGTTGTAGCCCTCTGCCTTCAGACGGAGGAGCATGTTGTAGAGCGATGGCACGACATCCATGCCGCTTGCCACCATAGCTGCCTGACCAGGACCTTTGAAGTAGACCACTGCCACACGCTTCTCAGCGTTGGGTTTGGTGCGGAGTGCCATGTAGTGGTCGAGCGTCTGCAGGAAGGTGGTCAACCGTTCGGGAATGGCATAGGGCTGCAACAGTCCGTTCTTGTCCTTGCGTTGCGCGAAGAGAGCCGCAGTGCGTATGGCACCATCAATCTCAGGCATCACCACGCTCTGCGACATGAAGCCGCCCGCCATGCCGAGCTTGTCGGCTTCCCAGTTTTCCTTGAGGTCGTTGATGGTCAGCGGGTCGAAGAGCAGGGTGTTGGTCTGCTTGAGCCATGCCACCATGTCGTCGCCCAAACGTCCGTGGGCAAGGTTGATGATGGCGGCAGGGCGTATCTTCTCTGCATAGTCTTGCAACTTGGTCACCGAGGCAATGGGATAAACGTTATACTTGCCCGTCTTTGCTAGAGCGAGAATCAGGTCGGAAGGGTCGGTGATCTGTCCAGTGACAATGATCTTCTGCGCCCCCTGGTGCCACAGTCCGTTCTTGCGCATGAACTGTTCGTAGTCTGCCACCGACAAGAACTCGTGCTCGTCGTCAGAGCCTTTCTCTGCAGGATAGTACAAATAGTCGTTAGGCTTGCTGCGCGGCTTTTCTGCTTTGCCCGTGAAGATGATCTTGCCATCGATGTTGTGGCGTATGAACGACAACAGCGAGCGGTAGTTCTTCTTGCCGCCATACATCATGTATTCCTGCACCATGACCAGTTCATTGGTGGTGAGGTTGGAGATGTTGTTGTCGGGATTGGTCGCCATGGTGGTGTACACGGGTTTTCCCTTCTCAGCGAGCTGCTTGATGTAGTCGCGTTGTTCGGCGGTGATGTTGAGTCCCATGCCGTTGACAAACACGATGTCATAGTTGCCGAGCTTCTTGATGTCTTTGACCGACACATCGCTGAGCGAGATCATCGGGTTGTCGTTAGCCTGCGAGAACCCCTGCAGCGAGATGGGCTGGAAGTTGACAAAGGCAATCTTGGTGCGACTGAGCCAGATGGAGTAGAACTCCACAAGCGCCAGAAGCAGCACGGCGCAACCCACTGCCGCAAGGATGCGGCGACGTGTGAAGCGCACGGCTTTGAGTTTCATCATAATGTCTTTTGCTTTCATATGTGTTTTGTTCTTCTTTATTTTTTCTTGAATAGCTGTTCTACGTCTATCGAGGCACCAACGGTGAACGACGTGCCGCCATTGAGCGGTGAGTTGTAGGCGTAGGTCTGCGGACGGTAGTTGAAGAGGTTGTCTACCGACAAGATGAGTTTCCACGCTTGGAAGAAACGTTGTGTGAGGGTGAATTTCCAGATGGAGTAGGCAGGAGACGAAGCCTCCACGTAGGTGTCATACTGACTGGACTCCAGTTCGTGGTAGTGGGCAGTAGACAGATAGCGACCTGTGAGGGCGGCGTCTATCTCGTAGTTGTGCAGCGTCTTGTGGTAGTCGAGACGTGCCGTCACTGAGTGAGGACGTGTGTCCGAGGTGTTGGGCTTGCCGTTGCGGGTGTACTCGTGGAAGAAGGAGTAGGATATCTTGCCACCGATTCCACATGGGTAGCGTGCCATGAGCGACACATCGACACCGAGCAGGTTGCGCCCATCGATGTTCTGATACACCATGGCGCCCTTGCCGTTCTCCAGACTCTTGTCCCAGATGGTAGTGATCTCGTTGTTCACAATGTTGTAGTAGCCCGTAGCTGTGAACGAATAGCGACTCTTGGCATATTCGGTAGAGAGCGCAAACGAGTGTGAGTTCTCGGCACCAAGACTAGGGTTGCCATAGATGTTGAATATGTTGGCCATGTTGAAGTCCATATACATCTCCTTGAGCGTGGGGGCACGGAAGCCGCCCGAATAGGAACCACGCACGTTAAGGTGCCCAGTGCGATACATAGCAGCGAGCTTCGGCGTCACCTTCCATCCCGTCTTAGAGAAATAGTCGGCACGTGCACCTGCCACAATGTTCCAATTCTTCGACAGCGTCCAGTCTGCCTGGGCGAAGCCGTCGGCAGTGTATTGCTTGCGGTTGCCATCGTCGGTGAACTGATAGGTCATCAAGTAGTCGATCATTGCATCGCCACCCACGGTGAGGGCGAGGTCGTCCTGCAAGTGGTGGGTGTAGAGGGCGCGCAGTGAGTTCTGCACGTTTTTATAGTCGATGAAGTCTTTCTTTATCTGCTTGTAGTAGTCGCTCTTGTCGTAGCGGTCGAACGAGTAGCTCACGTCGAGCTGGTTCTTGCCTGCAAAGGTGGTCTGGAAGCGCAAGCCGCCACTGAAGTCGCGAGCGCGGTCGTTGGCTATGGCCGATGAGTTGCGCTCGTGGAAATAGTAGCCAGCACGCCCCGTGAGCGAGGTGTGGTCGTTGAACTGATAAGACAGTTTCTCCTTGAAGTTCCACTGGCGTGTGCCATAGACGGTCATCTGGTCGCCCTCCTGCTTGCCGTTGAGCGTGTAGGAGTGGGTGCCGTCGGTCTGCACGTTGGTCAGCGAGTTCCACTTGCCCGAGCGGATGCCCAAGGAACCGCCATGGCGCTGCTCGTTATATTTCGACCCGAAGTGGGTGTTGAGGTTGAGCGACCATGGCTCAGTGGCTTTCTTGGTGATGATGTTGATGACCGCACCTACGGAATTGGAGCCATAGAGTGCCGAGGCTGCGCCCTTGACAATCTCGATGCGCTCGATGTTGTCGGTAGAGATGCGCTGAAAGTCTATGTTGTCGAGTGTCTCGCCCGCCATGCGCTCGCCATCGACGAGGAAGAGGATAGACATGCCACCAAGTCCCTGCATGTTGAGCGACACCTGTTGGTTCATCGAGAGGGTGAACTCCAGACCAGGTAGTTCCGTGAGGAGCACATCCTTGATGTTGGTAGCATCGGTCTTGGCAATGTCATCGGCAGTGATGATCTGCGTCACCACGGGTGAGTTCTCAAGTAGTTTCGGGGTGCGGGTGCCTGTCACAGTGACGGTGCGGAGGTTGATCATATCCTCGGTGAGCGAGAAGTCTACCTTGGAGTCGGCAGTCGCCTTGATGCGCTTCGACATGGTTTGGTAGCCCAACAGATTGGCCTTGATCTCGTAGTTGCCATCGGGCAACTGCAGCGAATAGTAGCCGTTCTTGTCTGCTTGGGTGGCATACTGCTTGCCCTCCACGCGCACATAGGCATAAGGAAGTGCCTCGCCAGAGGCTGTGGTCACACGGCCGCAGATGACATGGGGTGAAGCGAATGCCGTAGAGGACGCCATCGCCAACAGGGCGGAAATGAATATCTTGTTCATGGAGTCTTTTTTACTTTATCTTGTCGTAGTCAAATGAAATATAGCCCTTCGTGTTGCTTTGGTAGGGATTGGAATAGCCCGTGAACTGGATGGCATAGACGTCGCCGCCTTGGGTGCGCACAAGATATACGTTGCTGTCCATGGTGTAGTTGGGCGGCATCGACGAGGTGTCGACGTTCAGCCACTTGCCCAGTGTCTTGTTGATGGCAGCATCGGCATAGTCTATATATCCGTCCATCATGTGCGACATGTCGACGGTGATCTTCGAGGTCTCGTCTGCGGTAAACTCCGAGGCGTCGGGCATGGGGAACGTGTCCTTGCTGACTGCCGTCTTCACTTCGTCGAGCGAGGTGTAGCTGGTGCGGTAGGCGCTGCCCGCGTTGGTCTTGATGTCATAGCGGTGGAGTGCAATGGTCCAGTTGGCAGGAATGTCTGCGGTGTTGTTATAGTCGAGCGAGGTCTGTGAACCATCGGCTAGATTGAGATACACCCAAGTGGTGTAGGAGGTAGCATTGACATTGGTATAGCTATTCTCCTGACCTTCGTCCGATGGCAACTCCGACGGATCGTCATAGATGCCATCGCATGAAGAAAGGGACAGTAGCAACAAGGCTGCCATCCCCAATAGGGCTGTAAGCTTGGTGGTGTGAGAAAATATCGGGAACATGGATGATAGGAATAAAAAAGTAGCAGAGGCAGGAAGCCTCTACTACTTATTATTAGATAATGTCATTTATTCTGCACTTGGAGCTGAGCCCTGTGCGAAGGTGATGGTCAGTCCGCCCATCACGGCAGGCAGATTGAAGACGATGCTATAGGTCTCTCCGTCGGTAGAGATTGTACCGGTGAGGGTGCAGTCGTACTCTTTAGCACTGCTACCCATGCTCATAGAGAACTTGCCAGAACCACTGAGCGTAAAGCCATTTGCGGTCTTCTCTACGCTGACTGCAGAGATGGTGGTCTCGCCCCATGTCTGTGAAGTGAGCTTCACATCAACGGTGCCGTCCTCATTGCTGCTGATGGCTACCTTCTCGTCGTTCTGTGTCTGATTCTTGAAATACTGGCAGTCGCCCTTAGTCCAACCGCTATATGATCCAGCTACAAGTTGTGCAGCAGGAGCCTCGCCGAGGGCGAATGTCACAGTGGTACCACCCATCACAGCAGGATAAGTGACGATGATGTTCATGGTCTTCTTGTCCTTGCTCACCGTACCCTCAAGGGTGCAGTCATACTGACTTGCCTGACCGCCGTGCATGCTCATAGAGGCGGTGCCTGAGCCCGTGAGCTTGTAGTCGTTGCCTTGTTCGGTGATGGTCACATCGCTCACAGTGGCGGTGCCCCACATGTTGGATGCCAACTGAAGGCTCATCTTTCCGTCGCTAACGGCGATGGTGAGTTTCTCGTTGTCGGTGGCAATGGGTGTAGACGAATATTTGAATGCCCCACTGGTCCAACCAGTATATTCTCCAGCAAGGCTCTCCCAAGCGGGAGTCTTGTCTTTGTCATCGTCGTTACTACATGAAGAAGTGATGAAAACGGTGAGCATCATCATCAGGATGCCACAGCTCTTAAGGAATTTGTTCATAATTATAAGATATGTATTTGTTTGTAAGTTGTCCTAAATCGGGTGCAAAATTACGCCAATGATTCCTACAACGCAATACCTAATAATTATGATTTCCTGTGACAAAGGGTTACAGCTCGCCTGCCATCACCTTGCCAAACTCGGGCGAGACATAGTTGTAGATGTCTTTGCAGCACTCAGCGGCAAACCGCTGTGCGCAAGCCATCACGTTGTCCCACTGCTGTTCGGTGAGCCCACGCTCTATGTCTTCACGGGTGATGTCGTATTTGAGAAGTCCAAAGATAAAACCGGCATTGAAATTGTCGCCCGCCCCAATGGTGCTCACTGTGGAGGTCTGCACCACGGGATATTCCTTGTGATAGCCATTCTCGGCACGCAGCACAACGGGATTGCCTCCTTGCGTATAGATGAACTTCTTGCAGTAGAACGACATCTCGGCGGTGTAGACGCGGTCGGGGTCTTCCATCTTGTAGAGCACCTCGAAGTCCTCACGGCTGCCGCGCACAATGTCGGCATACTCCAGGTTCTCGAGATAGTTGGGGGTGACCCGCATCACCTCACTACGATGTGAAGGGCGGAAGTTCACATCGTAGTAGATGATGGCGCCATGGTTGCGGGCATAGTCGAGCAATCCCACCACCTGTGGGCGTATCACGGGGTTAACGGCATAGTAGGAGCCGAAAACCACAATGTCGTCGGGTTGTATGTCGGGATAGGTGAAGTCGAGTTGGTCGTGAGGATGGTCTTTATAGAAGATGTACTCGGCATTGTTGTCATCATCGAGAAATGCCAGCGACACGGGCGACTTGCTTTCGGGGAAGACGTTGACATTGTCGGCATTGACGCCGTTCTCCTTCAGAAAGTTGATGATGTGCTTGCCCACACGGTCGTTGCCCGTCTCACTGATGAACGTGGTGTCTACACCCGAGCGTCCGAGCGAGATGATGCAATTGAACGTGGAACCGCCAGGCACGGCACCCACTGGTTGGTCGTGCTTGAAAATGATGTCGAGAATAGTCTCGCCTATACCTATAACCTTGCGCATTGTCTTTCCTATTGTTGTTTACTCTGCTATCCAAAAGTCGTTTTCTTCATCTTTATCTGGTTGATCGTTTCCTTCTCCAGGTGAACCATTAGAAAGAACGGCAGATTCGCAGATGATGTTCTCGGGTTCAACACAGATCATTGTGGTCTGCGGACGGGTGTATGTTTTCTTCTTCATTGTTGTTTTGTTATTATTTTATTCTATTACTATTTATTTCACGATAACCTTTCTAGTCTTACCATTAGACATGCGCAAGATGTTTATGCCCTTGTGCAGGCCTGCGGTGCGGCGGCCATTGAGGTCGTAGCAGTCCTTTGTTGTGTTGTTGAGTTCATCAACGAGGGTATTGATTCCTGTGGCATCATCCATGATGCTCAACTGAGAGGAGCGAGCTGCCGTGATGGTCTGCAGATAGGCGCGGAATGGTTTCACTTGCACACCATTGCCTGCGCTATAGTCAGACACCTTGTAGAAATGGTTCTTGGCAATGAAGTAGCAGTCGGAATTGTCCTTGAGCACCTTCGTGTCGAAGGTTCCCACGAGGCGGTCATTGCTATCTGCGGTTACTGGCTCGGTTACCACATCGGCATCAGCACCCACCACATTGATGGTTGTCTGGTTATCTTCTTTCTTGCATACCAACACAGGTGTGCCTGCTGCAATCGTGCCATTCTCTATCTCTTTGAGCCAAATGCTATTCTCCCCTACGCCCTGCAGTTCATAGAAGCGACAAGTATTTCCACTGGCAGTAGCATTGATGGAATAAGGCAAGCAGAGTGTGCCCCAAGTAGAGGTCATATCGCGGCTATAGGAAGCCTCAGTAGCCTTGCAGTTCTCATAGAGTGTGAAGGTTTTGCTATCTGCCAACGGCAGCGAAGCAACAGTAAGCGTTTCTCCCTTAGCGCCAAGAATGTCGTCACCATTCGTGCCCACCTTCTTCAAAAGATATCCATCTTTATAGTTCGCCATTTCACTGCCTATTTTATTCGCATCGAAGTTCGGCAATGAAGTGCAACCTTTAAACATTTGATAATCTCCTTTGAATTTATCGCTCACATAGATGTTCTTCAGAGAGGAGTCTTCATAAAACATATAATTATTGTTTTTGGATGCACTATTGTCAAAGCTATAGAGATCAAGTTCCGTCAGACTGGGACAGTGGGAAAACAAATCTTGCATATCTGTGACTTTTGCCGTGTTGAACGAGGATACATTGAGCTTCGTGAGGTTGGCGCATCCACTGAACATACCTACCATGTCTTTGACATTCGAAGTGTCAAAATGTGTAAGATCGAGTTCTGTTAGGCTACTACAATTATCGAACATGCAGTTCATTTTAGTTACATTCCGAGTGTCGAAATTCTTGATGTTGAGATCTTTTAGACTCGTGCACCCACAAAACATATTGTACATAAGAGTAACGTTAGAAGTTTTGAAATGTGAAAGGTCGAGTGTCGTCAAACCGCTGCATTCATCAAACATATTGTTCATGTCTGCAGCATTCGATGTGTCAAACGTGGAGAGATCGAGCGAGGTCAAGCCCTTACACCCCAAGAACATCATTTCCATGTCGGTAACTTTCGAAGTGTTGAAACATGAAAGATCAATCGTCTTCAATGCCTCGCAATAACCGAATATACCCCCCATATTTGTCACATTGGAAGTGTCAAAATGCGAGAGGTCTATTGACGTAAGCTTTTCGCATTCCAAGAACATGGCACCCATGCTTGTAACCTCCGAAGTATTGAGATTCTCCATACCTTTAATGGTGGAGAGATTCTTCATTTTGTAGAACCAGCATTCGCAACTCGTGGGACGGGCGTTGGCAAAAGACTCGTCTATCACCACCTTCTCCACATTCTCAGCACACTCATCTACCCATTCTGGATCATTCGATACGACCACCTTATATTTATAGGTAGCGGTCGTATTGTCCATATTGCTGTCGTAATGGAATGTCATGGTCTTGTTATCATTCTGGTATTCCAACCACATGATGGATTTTCCTACAAAATAGCCATTGAGTGTAGCCATGGCCTTACCTATGTTAGACGTGTTGAAGTTAGGAAGTTTAGCACAACTTTCAAACATATTATCACCTTGACAACCATCTGCCACGGAGAATTTGTTGCTAGCATAGATGGTAGCAAGCAAGGAGCAGCCTGCAAACATACGACTCATGTCTGTGACCTTTGAGGTATTGAACGAGGTGAGATCAAGCAGAGTAAAGGCAGCACAATTCTCAAACATAGCATTCATTGTCGTGACGTTCGTGGTGTTAAACATGGAAAGATCTAGTTGAGAAAGTGTAGCACAACCATAGAACATACGGCTCATGTCGGTTGTCTTCGAGGTGTTGAGATAGGACAATCCTTCTATATTGGCGAGCTTGCCCATACCTTCAAACCAACTATGAAAACTAGTGGCATGCACATTGGCAAAGGACTTGTCTATCACGACCTTTTCCACATCGGCACTATGCGTAAGCCATGTGGGAGTTTCTGTTGCACTGGTAGGGAGCTGATATGTTTGATCACTGGTAGACGTCTGCTTGGCATCATAGTGGAAGGCAAGCGTCTTGGTGCTTTCGTCGTAGCCCACCCATGCAGTGGCATTAGCATCGAGTTTCTCAAAGTAGCCTCCATCGGCGTTCGCCATCTCCTTGCCAACGTTTTGCGAATTAAAGCCCGGCAACGAGGTGCACCCCACGAACATATCTTCATCGTCACATTCATCGGACAAGACAAAGCTATCACTCACAAAGATGGATGCAAGCGAAGAACAGGACATAAACATGGAATACGCGGAAGTAACATCCTGTGTATTGAAAGACGAAAGGTTGAGCGTTGTCAGATTCATGCAGCCATAGAACATTCCATCTAGATAGATAACCTTCTTCGTGTCGAACGATGAAATGTCAAGGGAGGTAAGGCTATAGCATTCGGCAACTAGTCCCGTCATGTCGGTAACGTTTTCAGTGTTGAACTGCGATAGATCAAGAGAAATCATACTTGTGCATTTCTCAAACATTTCCTCTATGCTGGTAACCTTTGAGGTGTTAAACGTTGATAGATCGAGTGAGGTGAGTCCCTTGCAGCCGTAGAACATTCCGCTCATATCGGTCACCTCCGATGTGTTGAGGTTTTCAATGCCTTCAATGTCTGTCAGATTCGCCATCTCATAAAACCAATGCACACATTTAGTAGGGCTTGCTTTGGCAAAACTATTGTCGAAGACCACTTTAGTCACATTGGCGGAACGGTTATCTTGGGCCCATGCAGGTATGTCCTCACCGTCGCTTGAGTAATCATCAAGATTATAGTCTGTATCTTTTCTCCCCTCATCATAAAGGAAGGTGAGCGTCTTGCCGTCTTCGCTCAGACGGACATAGGCTTGAGAGCCTGCCCACAGGCGAGTGGGCAGAGACAATAGCGCTAACAAAAGTGCCAACAACG
>CAVKQP010000020.1:0-16867 GCA_963658165.1 Clostridium sp. CAG:302
ATATAAAGGTGTCGCCCGACGGTACGGAAGAACGCGGCAACCACTATGTGAACCCCATGCGCGAGATACCTGCTGAAGTGGTAGAGCTGACGGGCATCACCAACGAGCAGGTGGCCACGGCACCCCCATTTGCCGAACTGGGCAAGACCTTGGCGCAAGTTTTTGCCGGGTGTGACTTTGCTGGATACAACTCCAACCATTTCGACGTGCCCATGCTCGCCGAGGAATTCCTGCGCGCAGGAATCAACTTCGACTTCAGCAAGGTGCGCCTCATCGACGCACAGACCATCTTCCACAAGATGGAACGCCGCAACCTCGCTGCCGCCTACAAGTTCTATTGCGGCAGAAAGATGGAAGACGACTTCAGAGCACACAGTGCCGACCAAGACACCGAAGCCACCTACCGCGTGCTGATGGGCGAACTCGACATGTATGCCCCCGGCAAGCAGGAAGAAGAAGACCGCCAACTGCCCAACGACATGGACACGCTGGCAGCATTCTCGAAGAACAACGACAACGTGGACTTCGCCGGACGCATCATCTGGAAAGAGATGAAAGACGGACAGGGCAACACCCTCAACGACGCCCAAGGCAAGCCACGCCGCCACGAAGTGTTCAACTTCGGAAAATATAAAGGATGGGCAGTGGTCGACGTGCTCAACAGAGACCCCGGCTACTATAGCTGGATCATGAACAGCGACTTCACCCTCAACACCAAGCAAGTGCTCACACGCATCCGTCTGAGCAACGTGAACAGCAAATAAACACCGCCTTATGCTGAAAGGAAAACACATCGTACTGGGCATCACAGGGTCGATAGCCGCCTACAAATCCTGCCTGATCATCCGCGAATTGATCAAGCGCGGAGCAGAGGTGCAGGTGATCATCACCCCTGCCGGCAAGGAGTTTATCACCCCCATCACCCTATCGGCACTCACCCACAAACCCGTGGTCAGCGAATTTTTCTCACAGCGCGACGGCACGTGGAACTCACACGTAGACCTCGGACTGTGGGCAGACGCCATGCTCATTGCCCCCTGCACCGCCAGTACGTTAGGAAAGATGGCACACGGCGTGGCAGACAACATGCTCATCACCACCTATCTCTCGATGAAAGCCCCCGTGTTCATCGCCCCCGCCATGGACCTCGACATGTATGCCCACCCCTCCACCCAGCGCAACATGAAGACACTGGTGGAATATGGCAACCATATCATTGAACCCGGAAGCGGATTCCTGGCAAGCGGACTAGAAGGGAAAGGACGAATGGAAGAACCTACGGTGATCGTAGACAGCTTGGACCACTATTTCAACGAAAAGAAGGAACAGCTTGCCGGCAAGCACATCATGATCACCGCAGGGCCCACCTACGAGAAGATAGACCCCGTGCGCTTCATCGGCAACTACTCATCGGGCAAGATGGGGTTTGCCATTGCCGAGGAATGTGCCCGCCGAGGAGCCGATGTGACACTCATCGCTGGTCCCGTGGCGCTCACCTGTTCACCCTCCATCCGCCGCATCGACGTGGAGAGTTGCGAGCAGATGTATGAAGCAGCCATCGAGCACTTCGCAGCACAAGACATTGCCATCCTCAGTGCTGCCGTGGCAGACTTCAAGCCAGAAGCTGTGGCAAGTAAGAAGATTAAGCGCGAGAAAGACGACCTCGTGATCCGTCTGAACCCCACCCACGACATTGCCCAAGAGTTGGGCAAGCGCAAGCAGGCTGGACAGAAGTTGGTGGGCTTTGCCCTGGAGACCAACGACGAAGAGAACAACGCCGAGAAGAAATTGAAGAAGAAGAACTTCGACTTCATCGTGCTCAACAGTCTGCGAGTGAAAGACACCTGCTTCGGCACAGACAACAACCAAATAGCCATCATCAGCGCCAACGGCAAAAAGACATTCGACAAGAAGCCGAAGAGCGAGGTGGCCAAAGACATCATCGACGAGATATGCGAATTGTAAACCTACTGGCATCCTTATCGTTTCTCCTGCTGCCAGCACAAATGCGGGCGCAAGAACTGCAGGCGAAGGTGACCGTGAACCACAACCAGATTCAAGGCACCGACGCCAGTGTGTTCGACAACCTGAAGGAAACCCTCGAGAAGTTTCTCAACGACCGCCAGTGGACCAACCTGCAATTCCAAAAGAACGAGCGCATCAGTTGCAATTTCAACATCACCGTCACCAAGTATGACAAGAGCACCAACATCTTCACGTGCAATGCGCTCATACAAGCCAACCGCCCCGTGTATGATGCTGCCTACACCACCACCATATACAACAACCGCGACGGCGATTTCAACTTTGAGTTTTCCCAGTTCGACCAGTTGGAGTTCAACGAGGAAAACATCGACAACCAGCTCACAGCCCTTTGCGCCTACTACGCCTTTCTGATCATCGGGCTGGACCTCGACACCTTCTCGCCCAACGGCGGTGAAGACCTGCTGCAGCGCTGCATGAACCTGACCAACAACGCACAGAACCTCAGCTATACCGGTTGGAAAGCCTTCGACAGCGACCGCAACCGCTTCGCCATCATCAACGACTATCTCGACGGAGGCATGCAGCCCTTCAGACAGATGCAGTATGACTACTATAGAAAAGGCCTCGACGAGATGGCAAACAATGCGGAACGCGGACGAACCGCCATCACAACGGCACTGGAAGAAGGACTGAAGAAAAGTCATGAGAACAAACCCTTGAGTCTGCTGCCACAAATCTGGACCGACTACAAGAAAGAAGAATTGGCCAACATCTACAAGGGCAAGGGCACACAGAAAGAGAAAGAAGCCGTCTACGACATACTCTTCAGCATCAACGCCTCGCAGAACAACACGTGGGAGAAAATCAAACAATGACATGCTAAAACACTTATATATCAAGGACTTCACCCTGATCGACACCCTCGACATCGATTTGCACCCAGGCTTTTCGGTCATCACCGGAGAGACGGGAGCGGGAAAGAGCATCATTCTCGGTGCCATCGGGCTGCTGCTCGGGCAACGGGCTGACACGAAAGCCATCAAGAGCGGAAGCAAGCGGTGTGTCATAGAGGCACATTTCGACCTTTCAAAGTACGACATGGAAACGTTCTTCGAGGAGAACGACATCGACTTCGATGCCGACGACTGCATCATCCGTCGTGAGGTGTCGGCAACGGGCAAGAGTCGTGCGTTCATCAACGACACCCCCGTGTCGCTCACCACCATGCGCGAGTTGGGCGAACAACTGGTCGACGTGCACAGTCAGCACCAGAACCTGTTGCTCAACAAGGAAGATTTCCAGCTCAATGTCATCGACATCATCGCCAACGACAAGGCGCTGCTCGCCACCTATAAAGACGCATACAAGCGCTACACCGATGCCGTGAGGAAACTGGAACAACTGAAAGCCGACATCGCCAAGACCAAGGAAGACGAAGACTTCATGCGCTTCCAATTCCAAGAACTGGAGAAGGCACAACTGAAGGCAGGCGAACAGGAACAACTGGAGCAGGAAAGCGAGACCATGAGTCACTCGGAAGACATCAAGACCGCACTCTATCAGGCAGACAACGCCATGAACAGCGAGGAAGGCAACGGTGTGCTCGAGCAACTGAAGGTGGCAGCCAACAGCCTGGGCAGCATCAAGGACGTCTATCCCGAAGTGAAGGAACTGGCAGAACGCACAGACAGTTGCTACATAGAACTCAAAGACATCGCCCAAGAGATAGGAAGTCTCAGCGAGAACATTGACTTCGACCCCACAGAGTTGGACCAAATCAATGCCCGACTAGACACCCTCTACAGTCTGCAACAGAAATTTCATGTCGACACGGTAGAAGAACTGATGGCCATACAAGCCGACATCGCGGGAAAGTTGGGACACATCGACAACAGCGACGAAGAACTCAAGCAACTCGAAGCCGACGTAGAACAGCAACTCGAAGCATGCACCAAGCAAGCCCAACAGCTCACCAAGGCACGCGAAAAAGCCTCGAAGCAGGTGGAACAAGAGATGCTGAAACGCTTGGTTCCGCTGGGCATACCCAACGTGCGCTTCAACGTGCACATCGAACCCAAGGAACTCAGCAGCAACGGCGCCGACAAGATATCCTTCCTCTTCAGTGCCAACACCAGCACGCCGATGCAACCCGTCTCACAAGTGGCATCGGGCGGCGAGATAGCCCGCGTGATGCTCTCGCTCAAAGCCATGATTAGCGGCGCAGTGAAACTGCCCACCATCATCTTCGACGAAATAGACACAGGTGTGAGCGGCAAGATAGCCGAAAAGATGGCACACATCATGCAAGAGATGGGCGACCACGGACGACAGGTGATCAGCATCACCCATCTGCCACAGATAGCCGCACTCGGAAAGCACCACTACAAGGTGCACAAGGAAGAAAGCGAGCAAGGAACCACCAGTCACATGGACTGCCTCACGGCCGAAGGACGCATCGTGGAAATAGCCCAGATGCTCAGCGGAAGCGATGTGACCGAAGCCGCCATCAACAACGCCAAGGCCTTGCTCAACCAACAGAACTAACGATAGAAACCCAATCACAAGCATCATGAAACAGATTTGCACTGTCATCACACTCCTTATCCTCACTTGCCTCCCCACCCTCGCACAACCCATAGCGGTCAGCAATGCCGCCAAGTCGGTGTTCACCCTGACCACCTTCAAGGCAGACGGCAGCATCCTGGCATCTTCACGCGGCGTGTTCATCTCTGCCGACGGTGTGGCCATCAGTCCGTGGAAACCCTTTGTGGGCGCTGACCATGCCGTGGTGATCGACAACAAAGGCAAGAAATATGACGTGGCTTGCATCATCGGAGCCAACGAACTGTATGACGTGGCAAAGTTTGCCGTGAAGGGCAGCACCATCAGAGCCGCCTTCGCCTCCAAGCAAGCCACTGCTGGAAGCCTGACATGGAAGGTGAACTACACCGTAGGTAAAGCTGAAGGCAAGCAGATGAAGATAGAACGCGTGGAACAGTTCATGGACAAATATCCCTACTATATCCTTGCCACTTCAATAGAAGACAACGACTACGGATGCCCCCTCGTGGATGCAGCCGGCAACCTGCTCGGTCTGCTTCAGAAATCGGGTGACGACAGTCATGCTACGGGAGCCGGATTGGCTGCCGACCTGCAGGTGAGCAGTCTGACAAGTACCGACCCCGTGTTGCGCCAGACCTCCATTCGCACCGCCCTACCCGACAACGAGAAAGACGCCACGGTAGCCCTGATGCTTGCCGCTCGCAACGACTCGACACGCTACATGGAGACCATCAATGAGTTTATACACAAGTTTCCACTAAACCCCGATGGCTATACGACCAGAGCACAAGTGGAACAAAACTACAACCACTTTGCCGAAGCAACCAAGGACATGGAGACCGCCATCGACAAGGCGACACAGAAAGACGGCGTGCACTTCAGCTATGCCAAGTTGATCTATCAGAAAGAAGTGTACAAATCGGATATCGCCTACCCCGCATGGTCGCTCGACAAAGCCATCCAAGAGACCCAAACCGCCTATAGCATCAACCCCCAGCCCCTCTACAAACATCTTGAGGCACAAATCAGATATACCAAAGGAGAATATCCGCAAGCCTACGACCTGTTCATAGAGCTGACACGCACCCCCTTCCGCAGTTCAGAACTGTTCTATGAAGCCGCCCAATGCAAGATGCAGCAAAAGGCAGCAGACAGCGAGATAGTGCAACTGCTCGACAGCGCGGTAGCCGTTTGCCCGACGCCTGCAACGTCAAGTGATGCCGTCTACTACTTAGCCCGCGCCTCACAACTCGACAAGATGGGCGAATATCGCAAAGCCCTGCAAGACTACAACCAATATGACACGCTACGCGCAGGCCGCGTAAACGCACAATTCTTCTACACGAGAGAACAATGCGCCATGAAATGCCGCCTCTATCAGCAAGCACTCGACGACATCACCCTCGCCATTCGCCTCGCTCCGCAAGAGCCACTGTTCTATGCAGAGAAAGCAAACGTGCAACTGCGCGTGGGACAATACTATGAAGCGATAGCCACTGCGTCGCAGTGTCTGAGCATCTCGTCCGACAACCCCGACGCCTATCTGATACTCGGACTGGCACAGATACAAACCGGACAAAAGAAAGAAGGCAAGGAAAGTCTGCAAAAGGCGAAAGAACTCGGGAACGAACAAGCACAGAGTTTTATAGACAAATTCAAATAAAAAGGCAAATAACGCTCGCTTTTTGAAAGAATATTACTACCTTTGCGCAATAATTTGGTAATAAAAAGAAGTATATGGAAGTAGCCCTTGTCAAATATAATGCAGGAAACATTTATTCTGTGGTCAATGCCCTGAAACGATTGGGGATAGAGCCACACCTGACAGACAATCCCGAGGAACTATCGAAGGCAGACAAGGTGTTGCTGCCAGGACAAGGCGACGCAAAGGTCTGCATGGACTGCTTGAGAGAGAAAGGACTCGACAATGTGATACGCTCCCTGCAACAACCCGTATTGGGAATATGCGTCGGACAGCAACTCATGTGCCGCCATTCGGAAGAAGGCTATGTAGACTGCATGGGCATCTTTCCCGTAGACGTGAAGCGCTTCGTGCCCACACGCCATGAAGACAAGGTGCCTGCCATGGGATGGAACAAGATATACGATCTGAAGACTCCCCTTTTCAACCACTTGCAGGAACAAGACTTTGTCTATTTCGTGCACAGCTATTACGTGCCCGAATGCGACTGGACAATAGCCACCGCCAACTATATACACCCCTATAGTGCAGCCCTGAACAAGGACAACTTCTATGCCACCCAATTTCACCCCGAGAAAAGCGGAAGCGTCGGGGAGCAAATATTAAAGAACTTTCTCTTTGAAGTGAAATGAGCAACAAACTGAACATAGAACTCATACCCGCCATCGACATCATCGACGGCAAATGCGTGCGTCTGACCAAGGGCGACTATGACCAGAAGAAAGTATATGACGACAATCCGGTCAAGGTGGCACGCCGTTTCGAACAATTGGGGTTCAAACGTCTGCATGTGGTCGACCTTGACGGAGCCAAATCGAAACACATCGTCAACGCACCCGTGCTGAAAGCCATCACTGAGCAGACAGGACTGCAGGTAGACTTCGGAGGCGGCATCAAGAGCGAAGACGACATACAAAAGGCATTCGACTGCGGAGCATCGTTCGTCACAGTAGGCTCTGTGGCAGTCACCCATCCTGAGTTGTTCTGTTCATGGATTGACAAGTTTGGTGCTGAGCGCATCATCCTCGGAGCCGACGTGAGAAACGGAAAAGTGTCTATCAACGGATGGAAAGAAGACTCCACACAAGACCTGTTGCCCTTCCTTAAGTATTACGTAGACCGCGGCGTGCGCAACGTGCTTTGCACCGAAATATCAAAAGACGGAACGTTGCAGGGACCTGCCACCGCTTTATATACAGAAATCATGCGACACTATCCCCAGTTGCATCTCATAGCCAGCGGTGGTGTGTCGAGCCATGACGACATTCTCGAGCTCGATGCCAAAGGCATTCCTGCCGTGGTGTTCGGGAAAGCCTTCTACGAAGGACGCATCGACATCGACAAACTGATGCCACAACCAGGCGGAACGCTCGCCAAGCGCATCATCCCCTGCCTCGACGTGAAAGACGGACAAACCGTGAAGGGAACCAACTTTGTAAACCTCAGACATGCTGGCGACCCTGTGGAGATGGGTAAGGCATACAGTGCAGCAGGAGCCGACGAGTTGGTGTTTCTCGACATCACCGCCAGCTTTGAAGGCAGGAAGACATTTACCGACATGGTGACCCGTGTAGCGGCAGAGATCAACATCCCCTTCACCGTGGGAGGAGGCATCCACGAACTGGCAGACGTAGAACGACTGCTCTATGCCGGTGCCGACAAGGTGAGCATCAACTCGGCAGCCATCAAGAAGCCAGAACTCATCGACGAGATATCCTCAAGCTTCGGATCACAAGTGTGCGTGTGCGCCATTGATGCCCGTTGCGAAGAAGACGGCAGATGGCAGTGCTACCTCAACGGAGGACGCGTGCCCACAGGCAAAGACCTCTTTGAGTGGGCGCACGAAGCGGCAGAACGAGGCGCAGGAGAAATCCTATTCACCAGCATGAACCACGACGGCGTGAAACAAGGATTCGCCCTCGAAGCCTTGGCGCGCCTGAGCGACTCTCTCCCCATCCCCATCATTGCCAGCGGAGGAGCCGGAACGATGGAACATTTCAAAGACGCCTTTGCCGAAGGAAAGGCAGACGCCGCACTTGCCGCCAGCGTGTTCCACTTCGGCGAGATTAAAATCAGCGACTTGAAGCATTATCTCCGCGATGAAGGCATCAACGTGAGAATATAAACAAAAGAAGAAACATAAATATACAAAAAGATATGACGGAAATAGATTTCGACAAAATGAACGGTCTCGTACCTGCCATCGTTCAGGATGCAGTAACCAAGAATGTACTCATGCTTGGATTCATGAACAAGGAAGCATACGAGAAAACAATAGAAACAAAGAAGGTGACTTTCTATAGCCGCACACGTCAAACCCTTTGGACGAAGGGCGAGACATCGGGCAACTACCTCAATCTGGTGAGCATCCAGAACGACTGCGACCACGACACACTGCTTGTCAAGGTGAACCCTACTGGTCCTACTTGTCACAAAGGCACAGACACCTGCTGGGGTGAAAGCAACGATGCAAACCCACTGATGTTTTTCTCTTTCCTTCAAGACTTTATCGAAAAGCGTCATCAAGAGATGCCCGAAGGTTCCTATACCACCTCACTGTTCAACGACGGCTTGAACCGCATGGCACAGAAGGTGGGCGAAGAAGCACTCGAGGCTGTCATCGAAGCCGTGAACGGCACCAACGAACGATTGGTCTATGAAGGAGCCGACATGCTCTATCACCTCATCGTGCTGCTCACCAGCAAGGGACTGCGCATCGAAGACCTCGCTGCAGAACTGAGAACCAGACACGATCCCAACTGGAAAAAGCACTAACAAGATTAGACATCACCCACTATGCTGATAGACTACAAGGGCGTGAACATACGCCACGACGAAACGAATATCCTTGAAGACGTGAACTTCCACGCCGAAGAGGGAGAGTTTATCTATATAATAGGTAAGGTGGGGTCTGGCAAAAGTTCTCTTCTCAAGACCATCTATTGCGAACTGGACATTGACGAAGCAGAGCAAGCCGAAGTGCTGGGGCGCGACATACACACCATCAAGCGCAAAGAGATACCGGCACTCCGCAAGGAAATGGGCATCATCTTCCAAGACTTCCAACTGCTCCACGACCGCACCATCTACAAGAACTTGCAGTTTGTGCTGAAGGCTACCGGATGGAAAGACAAGAAAAAGGCAGATGCCAGGATAGACGAAGTGCTCACCGAGGTAGGACTGCAAGACCGCAAGGACCGCATGCCCCACGAGCTTTCGGGCGGAGAACAGCAGCGCATAGCCATTGCACGTGCCATTCTCAACAAGCCGCGCATCATCATTGCCGACGAGCCGACAGGAAACCTCGACCCCGAAACGGCTAGCAACATCGTCAATCTGCTGAAGCAAATCAGCCTTTCAGGGTCTGCTGTCATCATGACCACCCACAACATACCTATGCTCGACAAGTTCCCGGGCATCGTCTATCGCTGCCATGACCGCCATGTGAGCGACGTAACAGCAGAATTCAACAAGGTGGAGATTGTGGAAGAAGACTAACCCTCTCCCCGCTCCCACCCAACATCACGAAACACTAAAATCCAAAGAATATGAAAGTAATGAAATTCGGAGGTACTTCAGTGGGCTCTCCTGAGCGCATGAAGCACGTAGCCTCCTTGATCACAAAGTCTGGAGAACCGACATTTGTTGTTCTTTCCGCCATGAGTGGAACGACCAACTCGCTTGTTGAAATTTCAAACTACCTCTACAAGAAGAACCCAGAGAGTGCCAATGAGGTGATCAACGCTTTGGAGAACAAATATATGCAGCATGTGGAAGAGCTCTATTCCACCGACGAATGGAAAGAGAAGACCCGCAAGTTTCTGCAAGAAGAGTTCAACTACCTGCGCTCTTTCTCCAAGGACCTGTTCACTAGCTTTGAAGAGAAAAGCGTGGTGGCACAAGGAGAAATCATGAGCACCAACATGGTGGTCAACTATCTGAAAGAGACGGGCATCAAAGCCACACTGCTCAACGCCCTCGACTTCATGCGTACAGACAAGAACGCAGAGCCAGACCCACAATATATCAGTGAGAAACTGGCTGCCGTGATGGAAGAAAACAAAGGACAACAGATCTATATCACACAAGGCTTCATCTGCCGCAACGCTTACGGAGAGATCGACAACTTGCAGCGTGGTGGTAGCGACTACACCGCATCGCTCATCGGCGCAGCCCTGCCCGCAGACGAGATACAGATATGGACAGACATCGACGGCATGCACAACAACGACCCTCGCGTGGTGGAGCACACCGAGGCTGTGCACCAGCTCAACTTCGAAGAGGCTGCCGAGCTTGCCTATTTCGGTGCAAAGATTCTGCACCCCACTTGTGTGCAACCCGCTAAATATGCTGGCATCCCCGTTCGTCTGAAGAACACGCTCGACCCCGAGGCTGCTGGAACCATCATCGACAACGTGATCATGAGAGGCAAGATCAAGGCTGTGGCTGCTAAAGACAACATCACCGCCATCAAGATCAAGAGTAGCCGCATGCTGCTCGCTACAGGTTTCTTGCGCCGTGTGTTCGAAATCTTCGAGAGCTATCAGACTCCTATCGACATGATTTGCACCAGTGAGGTGGGCGTATCGATGAGTATCGACAACGACGCACATCTGAACGACATCGTTGACGAACTGAAGAAATATGGCACCGTGACCGTAGACAACGACATGTGCATCATCTGCGTGGTGGGCGATCTCGACTGGAGCAATGTGGGCTTCGAGACCTTGGCTACAGACGCCATGAAGGACATTCCTGTACGCATGATTTCCTATGGAGGAAGCAACTACAACATCTCGTTCCTCATCCGTGAAAAGGACAAGAAACAGGCACTCCAGAACCTGAGCAACATGCTCTTCAAGTAAAGACAACACAACAACACACATATAGATACATGAAAGGAACATTCCCTGTAGACAAGTTCAAAGGCATCGAAACGCCTTTCTACTATTACGATACAGACGTGCTGCGCGACACGCTTGCCGAAATACGCAAGGAAGCAGGAAAACATGAAAACTTCGTAGTGCACTATGCCGTGAAGGCAAACGCCAACCCCAAGGTGCTCAACATCATTTGTCAGGCAGGACTGGGGGCAGACTGCGTGAGCGGCGGAGAAATAGAAGCCGTGATCAAGGCGGGTTTCAAGCCCTCATCCATCGTCTATGCAGGTGTGGGCAAGAGCGACTGGGAGATTAATCTCGGGCTCGACAAAGACATCTTCTGCTTCAACGTGGAGAGTCAGGCGGAACTTGAGGTCATCAACGAACTTGCTGCTGCACGCAACAAGGTGGCACGGGTGGCACTGCGCATCAATCCCGACGTAGGGGCGCACACACACGCCAACATCACCACAGGACTGGCAGAAAACAAGTTTGGCATCGCCATGGACGACATGGATGCCGTGATTGAGGAAGCCGAGAAGATGCAACACGTGGAATTTGTGGGTCTCCACTTCCACATCGGTAGCCAGATTCTCGACATGGGTGACTTCCAGGCACTCTGCAACCGCATCAACGAACTGCAAGAGAAGTTGGAAGCACACCACGTGAAGGTGGCAAACATCAATGTGGGTGGCGGTCTCGGCATCGACTACGAGCATCCCGACAAGGCTCCCATCCCCAATTTCCGCGACTTCTTCAACACCTACGCCCAGCACTTGAAGTTGCGCGACGGACAGAAGTTGCACTTTGAATTGGGACGCGCCGTGGTAGCACAATGCGGCACACTCATCACCAAGACACTCTATGTGAAACAAGGAACAGCCAAGCAGTTCGCCATCGTCGACGCAGGTATGACTGACCTCATCCGTCCTGCCCTCTACCACGCCTACCACAAGATAGAGAACATCAGCAGTGACGAGCCCCTGCAGACCTACGACGTGGTCGGCCCCATCTGCGAATCGAGCGACGTGTTTGCCAAAGCCATCGACATCAATGCCTGCCACCGCGGCGACCTGATTGCCCTGCGCTCTGCAGGAGCCTACGGCGAGATTATGGCATCGCAATACAACTGCAGGAAACTGCCCAAAGGCTATATTACAGAGGACTTATAAACCATGGTTATTGACGATTTAACGATTATTGTCAGCGTCATACTTCTCCTTCTGGCGATCATCACACCGATGATCAACAAGTTCTTCCGCAAGCCCGCCATCGACGAGGAAGCCCTCCCTGCTGACGGCAAACTGCCGGAAATGTCGGTGATCATCATCGCCCACGGCAATGCCAAGGAGCTTGACGAACACCTGCCATTGTTTCTCACCCAGAACTATGCCCCAGGCTATGAGGTCATTGTGGTGACAAGCAAGGCAGACACAGAGGCAGAAGACGTGCTGAAACAATACTCCAACAATCCTCACCTCTACACCACCTTCACCCCCGACTCGTCGCGCTACATGAGCCGACGCAAGCTCGCCATCACGCTGGGCGTGAAGGCAGCCAAGCACGAATGGGTGATACTCACCGATGCCTATTGCCGTCCGTCGTCAGACACATGGCTCGCCACCATGGCAGCAAAGTGTGAAGAAGGCGCCAACCTCGTGTTGGGGTGCACACGCTACGATGAAGACACGAGCGCATACTGCCGTTTTGAACATCTCAGCAATGCCTTCTACACCCTGCGCGAGGCACAGAAAGGCACCGCCTATCGCGCTGTGGGCAAGAACATTGCCTTCCGCAAAAGCGAGTTTATGGCGCACAACGGCTATCAGGGCAACTTGAAATACATCTACGGCGAATACGACTTTCTCGTCAACAAGTATGCTCAAGAGGGGTGCACCCAAACGGTTACCGCACCAGATGGTTGGTTGATAGAAGACACCCCATCAGACAAGCGGCGGCGCAACGGGCACATCTACTATCAAGAGACGCGCAAGCACTTGCAGAGAAGCATGGCTCACCGCTTGACGTTCAACACCGACCAGTGGGCACTCCACTTGAACTGGATGGTCATTCTCGCCGCCATCGCATGGGGCACACTGACCCAGCACTGGTTGGTAGACATTGCCGCAGGCGTGGCTTTGATATTGACGATCACCCTCAGGTTGCTGATTGCGAAGAAAGCCCTCGCCCTATTCGATGAGCACATTGCCTTGTGGAAAGTGGTCTTCTACGAAACGGGGCAGCTTTGGCACAACCTCGCCTACAAGCTAAGGTATGCCAAGACCGACAAGTATGACTTTATCTGTCACAAGATATGAACCCTACTATGAGAGTATTACACTTCATTACATCTATCGATAGCGCTGACATATACCCTGCTGAGTATATGTCGGCGCTATTACGTTGCATGGGTACGCAGGCAGAAGTGCATCTCGCTTCTTTCCGCACAGCCAGAGCCACGCAGATAGAGCATGCGCAGACTCACCTGTTCGACTATCCGAAGCACTTGACAGACGGCTCTTTCGCCAAGGCCTTCGAGCATCTGCTCACCGAGCTCTCGCCCGAAATCATCCATATCCACGGCTGCTGGGACCGCACGCTATGGGATGCTGCCCGGTTGTCTTCTGCCCACGACATTCCCATCGTACTCTCCCCTCACGGCGCCTTGGAGCCTTCGGTCATGCAGACCTTCTTCCTCACCAGACGATTGCCCCGCCTTGTGGCATACCAATATCGCACCACACTCAAGGCCGATGTGCTCCTGTCATCGACCGACAGCGAGGAAGAGAGTCTGAAGAACTTGCTTTGGAACCGACACATCGTGGTCATCCCAGACCCACGACTCATTCCCCATGTGAGTTATGAAACGGTGAGCAACCAGTTGTTGGCTCTCTACCGCAAGACGATAGACACCACCTGCAGCTATCACGCACTTAACCCTGAAGGACAAGACGCCGTAAAGACCCTGTTGCGCGAAGGAACCGCTAAAGACCAAGACCGCGTGAGCACACCGAAAGAAGCCATTGAAGCACTGCGACAGATGCCATCTCACACTTGGCGCAAACTGCTCATCATCGCCAACGATAACCACTTGGAACAGATTTACAAACAGGCTATCGACCGACTGGGCATAGTCTATCCCGATATCGATGTGAGTCAGATAGACCGCTTTGACCGCATCGCCAACAATGTTGCCGCCACCCTACCCGACAACCGATTGCTCTATGTGAACCCCTTCCAGAAGTCGAAGCTCGGCAATATCAGTGACCCCGTAGTCAAAAGAATCGCCGTGCTGCTGCTCAACATCCGACACCTCATCCACGAAGGTACCATCCAGCTCGGCCACCTCGCCCTACTATACACCATCATGAGATATGAAGACTACGACGAAGACATCTTCGCCCAAGCCATGAAAAGCCTAAGGCAGAAATCATTTGCGGAGAAAGCCGAACTGCTACTCCACCATTTCTTCGGTCTCTCGGAAGGGTTTATGCCCATACCTGCATGCAAGCCACAACAGGCACGAGCACTCATCCACCAAACAATAAAATCCATTTGATCATGACACAACGCCATTATAACATCTCGAAAGACATGCGCTATCTGCAACTGCTGTCGCACACATTCCCAACCATAGCCGACGCCAGCACGGAAATCATCAACCTGCAAGCCATTCTCAACCTGCCCAAAGGCACCGAGCACTTCCTCGCCGACCTGCACGGAGAGTATGAGGCTTTCCAGCACGTGCTCAAGAACGCGTCGGGCAACATCAAGCGAAAGGTCAACGAACTGTTTGGAAACGAGTTGCGCGACAGTGAGATACGCGAGATATGCACCCTCATCTACTACCCCGAACAGAAACTCGAACTGGTGAAAGCAGCCGAAAACGAAATAGACGACTGGTATCACATCACGCTCAACCGACTGGTGAAGGTGTGTCGGGAAGTGTCGAGCAAATACACGCGCTCGAAAGTGCGCAAGTCGCTCCCCGAAGATTTCAGCTACATCATCCAAGAACTGCTCCACGAGCACACCGACGATGTCGACAAGACCGCCTATGTGAACGCCATCATCGACACCATCATCTCGACGGGTCGCGCCGACGACTTCATCATCACACTCGCCAACGTGATACAGCGTCTCGCCATCGACCAACTCCACATACTCGGCGATGTCTACGACCGCGGCCCTGGTGCCCACATCATCATGGACACGTTGTACAACTATCACAGTTGGGACCTGCAGTGGGGCAATCACGACATCCTTTGGATGGGAGCTTGTGCGGGCAACACCGCCTGCATCTGCAACGTGATAAGACTTTCCCTGCGCTATGCCAACCTGACGACACTCGAAGAGGGCTATGGCATCAACCTCATTCCCCTTGCCACCTTTGCCATGGAGACCTACAAGGACGACCCGTGTGCAGAGTTCATGCCCAAATTGGGCAACAATGCCAACCACCTGGACGACAAGACCATCCGACTCACGGCGATGATGCACAAAGCCATCACCGTGTTGCAGTTCAAGGAAGAAGCGCGCATCTTCGGTCTGCATCCCGAATGGAACATGACAGACCGCAACGTGCTTGACTTTATCGACTACTCACGCGGCATATGCACTCTTGATGGCAAGGAATACCCCATGCGCAGTTGCCACTTCCCCACCATCAATGCGCAGCATCCCAATGAGTTGACCGCAGAAGAAGAGGCACTGATGGCAAAACTGCGCCATTCGTTCATGGTCAGCGAGAAATTCCACAAGCATGTACGCGCCCTGCTCGGCCACGGCAGCATGTATAGCATCTTCAACAACAACCTGCTCTTCCACGCCTCTATCCCCCTCAACGAAGACGGCAGCATGAAAGAGGTGGAACTCTACAAGGGGACCAGCTACAAGGGAAAAGAACTGATGCAACACATAGACCGCCTCATCCGCACAGCTTTCCAAAACGACACGCCCAAAGAGGAGCGCGACTATGCCATAGACTATTTCATCTATCTATGGTGTGGCAAGAACTCTCCGCTCTTCGACAAATCGAAGATGGCCACCTTTGAGCGCTACTTCATCGAAGACAAGTCGACACACACGGAGGACAAGGGCTACTACTACCTGCTGCGCGACGACCCACAAGTGGTAGACCACATCATGGACGCATTCGACGTGACTGGTCCCAACCGCCACATCATCAACGGCCACGTGCCTGTGCACGCTTCGAGCGGAGAAAACCCCATCAAGGCAGCAGGTAAGCTCATGGTCATCGACGGAGGATTCTCGCAAGCCTATCATGCCGAAACAGGTATTGCCGGCTATACGCTTGTCTATCATAGCCGCGGTTTCCAGCTCGTCCAGCATGAGCCGTTCACCAGTGCCGAAGACGCCATCGTGCGCGGCACAGATATCAAGAGTTCCTACCAAATTGTCGAAATGTCGACCCACCGCATGCTCGTGGCAGACACCGATAAGGGTGAAGACATCCGTGGACAAATCAAAGACCTCGAAGAACTGCTCTATGCCTACCGCCATGGCTTCATCAAAGAGCACGACACGAAGAAATAAACACTTATATAAAGAAAACGGAAAGCCCTGTCCTAACTACCTCCGCAAAGAGGAGTTTGGACAGGGCTTTCCCGTTATGGCAAGTTGCCGATGAGCCTCGCGTTTAGTTCTCGGGCGTAATCAGTTTGTATCCCTTGCCATGGATATTGATAATTTCAATCTGGTCGTCGTCCTTGAGATG
>CAVKQP010000021.1:0-16760 GCA_963658165.1 Clostridium sp. CAG:302
CGCATGCCGAGCATGCTCGACTTTCCTCTAATCTCAATGTCGGGAAGGCGGTTAGGGTCAGAACCAAACAAGTTGTTGTCCAATACATTGAACGCAGGGTCAAGACTCTTGAGACTGAGGATAGGGTTTTGTACACCTACCGACTTCAGCTCCTCACCGCTAAAGGTAGAAGAAGAACCCGTGAACGTCTCCTTACGCTTAGTTACGACACCAGTTACGACCACTTCGTCGATGTTGCCCGCGTTCTCGTGCATCATGATCTTCATCTTCTTGAGCGCTCCCTTTCCTGTTACGACGGCTGTTTGGGGCTTCATTCCGATGAAGGAGAACTTCAGCACTGTGCGTGAACCTTCTGGCACACTCATCTCAAAGTGACCATTAACATCGGTGGTCATGCTTTGCTTGTTGTCTGTCGATGTGACCGTAACGCCGGGCAGCGGTGTGTTTTTCTCATCTACCACCGTACCATCAATTCTCGTCTTCCCTGCTTCTGCATTGCCTTTGCGGGCAGACGAGGCACTTTTCTTGTAGATGGTGATGCTGTTGTTGGTTGTGGAGAAATCGAGTTGTGTGTTTTCCAACACGGATGTGACAGCCTCTGAAGCCGTCACGTTCTTTAAATTCTTGGTGACATGCACTTGACCTACGTCCTCGTAGGCGAAACCTACATATACACCCGATTTCTCACTAATTGTTTTGAGTACCTTGGCTAACTGCTCATTGTTGAATGTGGCACTGAATCTTTTTGAGTTTTGTGCCAGAGAGATGCCGGTAGACAAGAATAGACATACGAGAAGTATGGCTATACGCTTTACTCTTTCTCTTTCCATATAAAACTGTTAAAAATTAGATTAATCCCTTTTTAAGCTATGACGAACGAGGGGAATAATCGGGTATGTTTTGAAAGAGAAAAAGTGCGAAAACTAATCTTTTTGTTTGTTATTGATGTTAATTGATGATGATTTGTCTGTTTCTCAGCGTAAACTTTGCTTTGTTCAGACTGTTTAAGACATCAAGGATTTCCTCGACCGACGCATGGCGACTGGCGTTGAGGAAGATGCGGGTAGAGATGCGGCGTGGGTTGTTGAACACGACACTCACATTATACCATCGCCCTAATTCCTGGGCAATGTCCCATAGGGTGGAGTTGTCGAAATAGAAATTGCCGTCTTTCCAGGCACAGTAGAGATTGGTGTCTACGCTTTTCACGGCAAACGAAGCGTTGGGTAGGAGCGTGGCATTCTCTCCTGGGATAATTTTTCTACTGGATTTGCCTTGCACATCACTGACTTCCACGCTGCCTTTTACCAGCGTGACGCACTGGCTATTGTGGTAGTTGGTGTTCACGTCAAACTCTGTTCCCAAGACGACGGTGTTCATCTTCCCTGTAGAAACAACAAACGGATGGTCTGCGTGGTGAGTAACCTTGAAGTAAGCCTCCCCCTCTATCGTTACCTTACGCTCCTTACCCGTAAACTTGTCGGGGAAGGTTAACTTGCTATTGGCGTTCAGCCATACGATGCTACCGTCAGCCAATTCTACTTCAGCCGTTCTTCTTGCCGGTGTGGTCAGGGTGTGCATGGTGGTCGCAACGCCATCGGTAGATGGTTTCATTGTTACCTTGCCTTGCTTGATGGTATGGGTAGTGCCGTTTGACGCTTGGATGACCACATCTTGCTTCCCCGTTTCTTTGGCTTGATATGCCACGATAGTGTTGTCGTGGTGGGGTGCTACAGGGTGAGGCGTGCTACCGAAATTCTTGAAGAGTGTGAATACGAGCAGAGCAATTGCAGCCATTGAAATGACAGCAACGACGTAGGGGCGTATTGAATGAGAACCACTGTTGAAGTGCTTCTCCTTGAAACGTGACAATTCCTCGTCAACATCTATGGTGGGCATAGCCTGTTGTGCGTAATAGTCATTTAGGATTACTTCCTCTTTTTCCAGATGCTCCTGCTCAAGGTCTGTATGTTTGTCTTTATCCATATGATAATCTGTGGTGGTCTATAAGTAAGACGAACAATCAATTCAAATAGGTATCTTTTTCACCTTTATATAGGTTTCTTAATATCTTGAGAGCTTTGGATATGTGCTTTTTCACCGTATCTTGGCTGATGCCTAAGGCGTGTGCCACCTCTTGATATTTCATTCTTTCCAGGTAGCACATCTTTAAAATGAGGTCGGTGGGCGGCCGCAGTTGAGCAATCATCTCCTCCACGAGCCGGTCCTTCTTCAATTCTTCGGTATAGTCTGTATAGTAGACGGATGCTTGGTGTATGTATTCTTGGGTGTAATTTCTGTGGCGCTCGTCGTGTCTGAGCGTGTCAATGACTTTGTTGCGGACAGATGAAAATAGGTAAGACTTTACTGCTCCCTCTCCGACATCGTCGAGGTGGTTCCATAACGTCAGGAAAGCATCTTCAAGAATATCTTTGCAGATGTCTGTGTCGCGCAACATGTTGAATGCAAAGTAGAACAACCGGAGATAGTAATCCTTGTATATCCGGTCGAATACATCTTGCCTTGTATCCCTGCTCGTCATGTGTCGTTATAATAATGGAAATGCGGAACTTCTTGTCGGAAGCGCCGCATTTCCTTCTTGTATGTATGAAAATTGGTTTAGTAAGCGAAGAGCGGATAGTTCTTCATGGTCTCGTTCACGCGCTGACGCACGCTGCTGATGACCTGCTCATCTTCAGGAGCGTTGAGCACTTCCTCGATGAGCTCCGCAATGAGCACCATTAGGTCTTCCTTGGCACCACGTGTGGTGATGGCAGGTGTGCCGAGACGGATGCCCGATGTCTGGAACGCGCTGCGTGTGTCGAAGGGCACCATGTTCTTGTTGCAGGTGATGTCGGCAGCGACCAGTGCTTTTTCTGCCACCTTTCCAGTGAGTTCCGGATATTTAGTGCGCAAGTCGACGAGCATGGAGTGGTTGTCTGTGCCACCGCTCACGATGTCGAAGCCGCGTTTCATCAGTTCGTCAGCAAGTACGGCTGCATTTTTCTTCACTTGCAGGGCATACTCCTTGAATTCGGGTTGCAGGGCTTCTTCGAAGGCTACTGCCTTGGCTGCGATGACGTGCTCCAGAGGTCCGCCTTGTTGTCCGGGGAACACCGCACTGTTGAGCAACTGACTCATCATCTTGGTGACGCCCTTGGGGGTCTTCAGTCCCCAAGGATTCTCGAAGTCTTTACCCATCAAAATCACACCTCCGCGTGGTCCGCGCAAGCTCTTGTGAGTAGTGGTGGTCACGATGTGTGCATATTCCACGGGGTTCTTGAGCAATCCAGCAGCGATGAGTCCGGCTGGGTGAGCCATGTCGATCATCAACAGAGCGCCCACTTCATCAGCTATCTTGCGCATGCGTTCGTAGTCCCATTCACGGCTATAGGCAGAACCACCGCCGATGATGAGCTTGGGTTTGTGTTCGCGAGCCAGTTGTTCCATCTCGTCATAGTCCACGCGACCTGTTTCTTTATTCAGGTGATAAGCTACGGGATTATAGAGAATACCACTGGTATTTACGTGACTACCATGACTCAAGTGTCCACCCATAGAGAGATCAAGACCCATGAAAGTGTCGCCAGGTTTCAGTACAGCGAGCAGTACGGCAGCGTTGGCTTGTGCACCACTGTGTGGCTGTACGTTGGCAAACTCGGCGTTGAAGAGTTTGCAGATGCGCTCAATGGCGAGCGTCTCTATTTGGTCTACCACCTCGCAACCACCATAATAACGCTTGCCGGGTAAGCCTTCGGCGTATTTGTTGGTGCAGTATGAACCCATAGCCTGCATCACCTCGTCACTAACAAAGTTTTCGGATGCAATCAGCTCCATTCCTTTCAGTTGGCGCTGGTGCTCTTTCTCGATAAGATCGAAAATCACTTGGTCTCTTTTCATGTTCTGTAAAGCTTTATTGTTGTATTATTGGGACTTCGTCGTCTGCTTCTTTTACATTGTAGACAATCTCTGACGCTCTGGTTAGAGCAGTTCTATCTTACTGATTTCCTGCTCTGTGTCGCAGTAGCGGCATTTCAAAATACCATGCGCCTTGTCGATAGCGTTGAAGACAGTCTGCATCGGCTCGTTGTTGGTGATGCACTTGGGGTTGGTGCACTTGATGATGCCGCGCAACTCATCGGGTGTTTCGACTGTCTTTTTCTCTACCACCACGTAGTCTTTGATGATGTTGAGCACCACCTTGGGCGCTACCACAGAGAGTTGGGATATCTCTTCGTTGGTGAAAAACTTGTCGGAAACTTTGATGATACCCTTTCTGCCCATGCGCTTTGACGGGTAGTTGTTGCCGATGGTCACTGGGGTTGCTAGTTCGTCAAGGTGCAGTATGTTGACCACCTTATAGGTCTTGTCTGCAGGTATATGGTCGATCACGGTACCATTTTCAATGGCGGTGACCAGTCTTTCTTTCTTGTTGTGTTCCATAGCAATTAGTCAATGATAGTCTTGTCGTTTCTGATTTCGTCGAGTGTGATGCCCAATACGTGGCAGAAGATGGCTTGGCGTGCATAGAGACCATTCTGTGCCTGTTGGATGTAGTAGGCGTGCGGATCATCGTCTACATCATAGGCGATCTCGTTCACACGTGGAAGTGGGTGCATGATTTTCATGTTGTCTTTTGCCAAACTGAGCATGTCGCGCTTCAGAATGTAGACATTCTTCACCCGCTCGTATTCCATTAAGTCGGAGAAACGCTCCTTTTGCACACGCGTCATATAGAGGATATCGGCATCGGCAATGACCTTGTCATTAAAGGCCGTGTGCTCTTGATATTTGATGCCATGCTCTTTGCAATAAAGTTTGTATTCTTGGGGCATTGCCAATTCTTTGGGGGCAATGAAGTGGAAGGTGGGGTTAAAATGTCGCATTGCCATAATGAGGGAATGCACGGTGCGACCGTATTTCAAGTCGCCAACAAGATAAATGTTCAAGTTTTCAAGTGTGCCTTGGCTCTTATAGATAGAGTAGAGGTCGAGCAAACACTGGGAGGGGTGTTGGTGGGCGCCGTCACCGGCATTGATAATGGGCACCGGAGCCACTTCGCTGGCATATTGTGCAGCGCCCTCAATGTAGTGGCGCATGGTGATGATGTCGGCATAGTTAGATACCATGAGGATGGTGTCTTTCAGCGTCTCGCCCTTGGAGACACTTGAAACCTTAGCGTCGGTGAAGCCGATAACTTTTGCTCCGAGACGATTGGCGGCGGTTTCAAAACTGAGGCGTGTTCTGGTGGAGGGTTCGTAGAACAAGGTCGCTACGATCTTGCCTTTCAGCAATTCCCGGTTAGGGTGTTTTTCAAATTCCTGTGCCATCTCGATGAGGCGCATAATCATCTCTTTCGAGAGGTCAGCAATGGTCACGAAATCATTCTTTTTCATTGATGTGTGATTCTTTATGTATTGAATTCGCCCGCTAAGTTACGCATAATTTTCAAATTAGGGACGCTAATTCAAAAGAATGTTGTAATTTTGTCGCAAATTGAAACGCATGAGAAAGAAATTCATACATTTCCTTTGGGGCGCTTTGTTCGCATCATTCCTCATTGTTGTAGTTGCGTTTGTGGCTATATGGAATGGTTGGATAGGGTATATGCCACCCGTGGAAGATTTGCAGAATCCCATCAATAGATATGCCTCACAGATTTATTCGTCCGACGGAAAGGTGCTCGGCACGTGGAACTTGAACAAGCAGAACCGCATCCTTGTGGGCTATGACAAATTGTCTCCTCATCTGGTTGATGCGCTTGTCGCTACGGAAGACGAACGTTTCTATGAACATTCGGGCATCGATTTCATTGCCCTGACGCGTGCCGTGGTTAAGCGCGGACTGCTCGGACAGGCTTCCGCAGGTGGTGGCTCTACCATTACACAGCAGCTTGCCAAGCAACTTTATACCAAGCGCCCTGCCCAGAACACGTTGGAACGCTTGCTGCAAAAACCTATTGAGTGGGTGATAGCCATCAAGTTGGAGCGCAACTATACGAAAGAGGAAATCATCACGATGTATCTCAACTACTTCGATTTCCTCCACAATGCCGTTGGCATCAAGACCGCTGCCAATACCTATTTTAATAAGGAACCTATCGATCTCACCATGGATGAGGCTGCCATGCTGATCGGATTGTGCAAGAACCCCTCGTTGTTCAACCCCGTGCGCTATCCCGATCGTGCAAGGGAGCGACGCAATGTGGTGTTGGCACAGATGCAGAAGGTGGGCTATATTTCCTCCGATGAATATCATCGTTATGCAGCGGAGCCATTGGTGCTCAATTTCCATCGCACGGACCACAAAGACGGATCGGCTACCTATCTGCGTGAATTCCTAAGACGCTACATGATGGCAGAGAAACCTGACCGCGGTAGCTATCCTTCTTGGAATTTGGCACAATATACCATCGACTCGATAGCTTGGCAGAATGATCCGCTCTATGGATGGTGCAACAAGCATACGAAGAAAGACGGATCGCACTATAATGTGTATACCGACGGACTCAAGATATTCACTACCATCAACTCGCGCATGCAGCGCTATGCTGAGGAAGCCGTGTATGGACATGTGGCTCGCTATTTGCAGCCTGAGTTCAACCGCGAGAACCGCTCGAAGCCCAACGCTCCATTCACGGGACAGTTGACCGCTAAGCAGGTGCGCTCCATTCTCAACCGCTCCATGCAGCAGAGCGATCGCTATCGTGCCATGAAGGCTTCGGGAGCAAGTGAGGAGGAGATACGACATGCTTTCCGCACGCCGACCGACATGACCGTATTTACTTATCATGGCGACATCGACACCGTGATGACGCCAATGGACTCCATACGCTATTACAAATCGTTCCTTCGCTCTGGTTTTATGAGCATGGATCCGAAGACAGGAGCGGTGAAGGCTTATGTGGGTGGTCTCGATTTTGAACACTTCCAATACGATATGGTGATGGGCGGACGCCGACAGGTGGGTTCTACCATTAAACCATTCCTCTATTCATTGGCTATGGAGAATGGTTTTTCTCCCTGCGACAAGGCTCCCAATGCACAACATACTTATATGGTGGCGGGTCAACCATGGACACCACGAAATGCCAGTCATGCACGTGCAGGGCAGATGGTCACCCTCAAATGGGGATTGGCACAGTCGAGCAACTGGGTGTCTGCCTATCTGATGAGCAAACTCAATCCTCAAGCCTTTGTTCAACTGCTCCACGAATTCGGCATCTATAATCCTAACATCCACCCATCCATGGCGCTGTGCTTGGGACCTTGTGAGGTGAGTGTGGCAGAGATGGTGAGTGCCTATACCACATTTGCCAACAACGGCATACGTTGTGCACCCATGTTTGTGAGTAAAATAGAAGACAACGAGGGCAATGTCATTGCTACTTTTAATCCGCGCATGAATGAAGTAATCAGCGAGGAGTCTGCCCAAAAGATGCTCGTGCTGCTCAAAGGAGTAGTCGATGGCGGTACGGCAGGCAGGTTGCGCTATAAGTATAACTTCCAAGGCGAGATGGGCGGCAAGACGGGTACTACCAACCGCAACAGCGATGCTTGGTTTATGGGATTCACGCCTCAGCTCGTCAGTGGATGCTGGGTGGGCGGTGAAGACCGCGACATTCACTTCGACTCTATGCGAATGGGGCAAGGCGCCACGGCAGCGTTGCCCATTTGGGCATACTTTATGAAAAAGGTATATCGTGACAAGGCGTTGGGTTATGACCCAGATGCCAAGTTTGACTTGCCCGAAGACTTCGATCCATGTGCCTCTGATGAGGATGGATTTATGGGCATAAACGGTATTGATGAGGTGTATGAATAATTGTAAAAGACGGTAAAAACCTGTTGTGTTCGCACACAAATAGTTGATATGTATCAATAAAAGCGGGTGTTTTCGGCAGAAATCGCCCGCTTTTATTGTGGGGTAGTTCCATTAGCATTATCTTTGCAGTGTGATTTAAGGAAAAGACTTAGGTTAGATTTGATATATATTCATGATTTAAAGTTTTGATTAGGTTATTGGTTTTAGGTAAAAAAGATTGATTGTTTAGGTTATTAGGTTATTGGTTTTAGGTAAAAGATTGATTGTTTAGGTTTCATTAGGTTATTAGTAAAGGTAACAAAAGATTGTAATAAAAGTAAGGATAACAGATTTCGACCCAAAGAAAGGCAAAGCCGTGAGGCTTTGACCTACTTAAGGGAAGAAGGTCTCCGATGAGGAGATTGCGAAGAAAACGATTTGAAAGAAATAGATTAAACTTGCACCGGTAGGGTTTACCCTGTCGGTGCAGTTTTTTTATGGTGTGCTTTGCCATGTCTTTGAAAAGCATTAATTTTGCGTCTTGTATATGAAGAACTTGAGAATATCTCTTTGTCTTGTCATCGCTTTTTGTGCGCTTGCACTTTGTTCTTGCGGTGGCGGAAAGTCTGGCAGCGGTGCTGAAGCAGACACTTTGCGATTGAAATATGCCGAGGTGTTGTCTATTGTTCGCCACGCAGACTATGTCATGGTGCGTGTGGCTAATCCTTGGAAAAAGGGAGAAACACTCCATACTTATATTCTTGTGCCCGACAGTGTGAAGAATCTGCCTGCAGGATTGCCTGAAGGTACCCTCGTGCGCACCCCCTTGAAGCGTGCCGTGGTGTCCACCACGGTGCATAGTCAACTGTTCATCTATCTGCATTCGGCTGATGCCATCCGTGGCATCTGCGACTTGTCGTATGTGAACATACCCTTGATACAAAAAGAGGTGAAGCAGGGACGTGTGGCAGACTGCGGTAGTGGTATGGCTCCCGATGTGGAGCGGGTCATGGATGTGAATGCCGACGCCGTTTTGTTGTCGCCCTTTGAAAATAACGGGGGATACGGAAAGCTTGAGAAAACGGGCATCCCGCTCATTGAATGTGCCGACTACATGGAACCATCTCCCTTGGCTCGTGCTGAATGGATGAAGTTCTATGGCATGTTGCTTGGTCGGGAACAGTTGGCAGACTCATTGTTCAATGTGGTGGAAACCAACTATCTGCGTGTGAAAAACCAAGCCAAAAACTGTGCTGAGGCCCCCTCAGTGATGATAGACAAACGTGAAGGTAGTGTGTGGTATGTGCCTGGTGGCAAGAGTACCATAGGACAGATGATAGCCGATGCAGGTGGTCGTTATGTGTTTGGAAACGAACCGAACAGTGGATCGCTTGCGCTTTCACTTGAAAGTGTGCTTGATAAAGCTAGCAATGCCGATGTTTGGTTGTTGCGCTATAGCAGTACGCATCCTTTTACTTATCGTGATTTGGCTTCCGAATCTAAAGCCTATGCGCAGTTTAAGGCATTTAAGACGCATCGGGTGGTGGGTTGTAACCTCATGACATCGCAATTTTACGAGCAGACGCCGTTCCGTCCAGACTGGCTCATCTCCGACTTCTTCCACATCTTCCATCCCGAGAAGTCTGCTCAATCCTCACTTCGCTATTTCCATGCTCTGCAGCCTTAAGTCCTCTCGCACCATGTATGCCTTGTTGTTGGCGGCTGTGTTTCTTTTGTTTGTCGTCAACCTTGTCTATGGAACGGTGCATATTCCGTTTCAGCAAATTGTTTGTGCGCTGACGGGACAACCCTGTGAACGTGATAGCTGGCGGTTCATTGTCTTGGAGTCACGCTTGCCGCAGGCAGTCACAGCTTTGCTTTGCGGCAGTGCTTTGTCGGCTTGCGGCTTGTTGCTGCAGACTGCTTTTCGCAATCCACTTGCCGACCCTTCGGTCTTTGGCATCAACAGTGGAGCAGGGTTTGGTGTGGCATTGGTGATGCTAGCTTCGGGCGGAACGATTACGGCGGGAGCTTATTCTGTGTCAGGATTTGTGGCTGTGATGGGCGGTGCCTTTGCTGGAGGCATGGTGGTGATGGCACTCATATGGTTCTTTTCTACCCGTGTGCGTAACACCATGCTGCTGCTTATCATCGGTATTATGGTGGGTTATGTGGCATCTTCTGTGGTAGTGCTGCTCAACTTTTTTGCTACAGAAGAAGGCGTAAGGTCTTACATGATATGGGGAATGGGCAATTTTGGCGGTGTGTCTCTTGCTCAGCTCCCCTTGTTTACCATCGTCACCGTTTTAGGATTGTTGTGCTCTTTGCTATTAATCAAACCGCTTAATGCCTTGCTTTTGGGTGAGCGCTATGCCGAAAATCTGGGCATACGCATTGTGCGCACACGCAACTGGTTGCTGATTGTCACCGGTTTGCTCACTGCCGTGACCACTGCCTATTGCGGTCCCATTTCGTTTATTGGTCTTGCCGTGCCCCATTTGGCACGTCTATTGCTCCATACCGACAACCACCGCACGTTGCTCCCCGTCACCATTCTTTGCGGGGCAGTGGTCGGGCTACTGTGTAACGCCTTGTGTGTGTTGCCTGGTAACAGGGGCATTATCCCCCTAAGCGCAGTGACACCTATCATTGGCGCCCCTGTCATTGTCTATGTAATTTTGAAGAAGAGACAATGACAAGCAGTTTTGGGATAACGGGTATGAGAATCTAAACTCTATGATGCAACATGAGGTTGCTTTTGTGGGCAACCTCATGTTCCTAAGATTCTTATTTGAATGTTATCATTTTTTCCATATCGGCAATAAACTGGCTGACTTTATCAAAGTAAGGAGCTACTTCTTCCTCTGTGGCATCATACATGTCATCGTAATCTCCCGATTGCCGTAACTCATACAAGCGTGAGAAAAGACGGCCGTATGCTTTTTCAAGTTGACCAGTGGCTATAAAATTCTCACCAATCATGTGGATAACCCCAGCATGTGTCTTTGCAGATAGTCCTTTGTCAAGCAACAATGCAGATGCCATGTGGAAAACGCAGTAGTATAAACGATTACCTGTCAGATTCCAATATCCCAACTCTGAAATGGCTTGGGCTTCTTCAAAACTCTTATGCGATTTCTCTATACGATAAGAGATGATGTCTTTTCTTTGTTGTCTTTCTAACATATAACAATACCCTCTGTTTCCACGTTCTCATAAAAAGGGCTTCCCTTTCGCTTTGCCCAATCATTAATGGAGTATATAATGGGGTGAATCATTTGGTTTAGTTGCCAACCTAACTCCCAAAATGGATAGGTGAAGTTGTCGTGATCTTGCTCTTCAATCTTGTCTTTATTCAAAAGAACAAGAATGTCCCAATCAGAGTCGGGCTTAGCGTCTTTACGAGCCCTTGAACCAAAGAGTATCACTTTGGCATCTTTTGGCATTATGGTAGAAGCCTTCAACTGAATCGCATCCAGCACTTCATCATTGATATATTCCTTAGATATGGTCGTCATGCTATAACTATTTAGTTGTATTGCCGAATTATTCCTTCCATTTGCAAATGTACAAAAAGTTATTGATCTATGGAAACTTGTATACTATTCATGCTGACATTTTCTTGTTATCTTAAAGAAAGATCATTATTTCGTCCAGGTAATGCCCGAGAAGTCGCAGTCTTTCGTGTTGGTTTCCTTTAGAAGTTCACCTGTTTTCACGCTACAATCGATGAACTTGAGGCCGGTTACGGGATTTCTTTCCGTTCCCTTGACACGTCCGGCACGCTTGCTTGTGCCCTTGATGCGCTCCAGAACGATGTTGCTAAGTTGTGTCGGAGTGGGGGCTGGCGGTGCAATGGGCTGAACCATGCGCCATGCCATGTTGATGTCGAGCAGTGTTCCCACACCATCTACGCGGATGTCTTTGAAGTGGACATCGCGCACATAGCCACCGCGACTCGGCTGCGACTTGATGCGCACTACGCCCTCGTTGCCAGGTCCCATGTAGCAGTCTTTCACGACCACATCGCTGATGCCGCCTGTCACTTCACTTCCCATGTCTACGCCACTGTGCCCATAGCCAAACTTGCAGCGCTCTACGAGCACATACTGGGTGGGCTTGTTCACTCTTCTTCCGTCGTCGTCCTTGCCCGATTTCAGCGAGATGCAGTCGTCGTTGTCCTCGATGTAGCAGTCGTGAATGTGGATGCGGGTTGACGAGTCGATGTCGATGCCGTCAGAACTGGGTATGGTGTGTTCTGCCACAATGTTCACCTTGTCGATCTCCACACTGTCTGAATAGAGAATGTGCAGTCCCCACGAGGCTTGGTCGCGTAGGTTGACGCCGCTGATGCGTGCCCCATCGCAACGAGTGAAGCATACCAGACGAGGACGGCCATTGGGATAAAACTTATGTTTCTTCCATGCCACCCCATTGCCTTCCACGGTTCCGCTACCTGTCAGGCGTGCACCGGGATTGTCTGTGAAATTGAGTACAGCACAACGCCAAGGTTGTTCGATGCCTTCGAAGCGCGTGTTGATGACGGGGAAGTCTGCCTCGTTTTCAGTGGATAGGATGGTGGCACCCTTGTCCAAATGCAAGTTGACGCCCCGTGGGAAGAAGAGTGCGCCTGTGAGATAGTTACCCTTGGTGAGACGGAGGGTGCCGCCGCCCTGTGCGTGTATGGTGTCAATGGCAGCTTGCAAGGCAGTGGTGGTTACGGTCTTTCCGTCTGCTTTGATTGACGGAAAGTGGGTGGCGGCATAAGTCTGACTACCTTTTTGCAGCACCAGAGCCACACTTTCCCATGGCTTCATCTCGAGATGCACCCAAGTGCGTCCGTCTTCTACGGTAGTTTTGACGGCAGTAGTCTTCCCTGTGTAGGCATCATACACCTTCACCTGTCCCACATTGTCGAGTCCGGCAAAGAAGCGTTGCTGGCGGTTTCCCTCATTAAAAAGGAAATAGATGTCGCCCCAAGGCAGCGTACGGTGGTGGTAGCTGATGTCTTGTGTTTGGTCGTAGGGCATGTGCTTAGGCTCGTCACCTCGGCGTGGAGCCGTGTTGAGCTCGGGCTCTTGGTCGTTTCGGAATGCCACTTCTTGCCGGGGCATCGCCTCTTCAATGGTCTTAGAGTAGTCGTCTTGCGACTCCCAAGGCATATCAAGACTTGCCACATCGAACGGTTTACTGTCTTTATACGACGACTGGGCGAGTAGGTAGGGCAGTGATCCCCAGAATACCACTTGTCCGCCGCGCTCTTTAAACGACTTGATTACCTGCCATGTGGCTTCGGGAAGAATGTCGCATGAAGGGATGATGAGGGTGTTGTATTTCTGGCCGCTGCGGTTTTCCATCCATCCGTTTCCCATCGTGATGCCCTCTTGCAGTGCGTCATCATCCAAATAGTCGAAGTCGTAGTGCTTGCGAATGAGCAGGTGAGAAATCTTGCGGTTGCGCACGGCTATCTGGTTGTCGCGCATCCAGAGTGAGGCTTGTGGATAGTACATGGCTATTCTCGCACCGGGCGCTCCCTGTGAAAGCAGATATGACATGCGGTTGGCATAGGCATTGAGGGGCTTAATGCCGGGTTGGGCGAGCCATCCTTTGCCGTTGGCGTCGGCAGACCAAAACATAAACTCGAAGAAATTGATGCCTCGGGCATACTGATAGTCCAGTACGTATTTCGCTTGTTCTACGTTGGGCGTATTGAAATAGGCGGCAAACGACTCGCTAAACACCCTTGGCTTGCCCCAAACGTGTGCCACTGAAGAGGCGAATTTAGGAAAGTCGTTGATCGTGTCGGGCCATATTTGGTTCCAAATAGCGTCTACACCAGGGATGCTTACTTGGCGTAGGCAACGGAATAGTGAACCGCTGCAGCGGGCGCAACGCTCCATGCGGTGGTCGCTATTCAGGTGGGTGATGTGTGCCATGCCGTTGCGCTCACACCAAGCGGTCTCGCGTTTGAAGTAGTTATCGGCAAAGAGCTTCGACCATACATCCCAGTAGTCGGCACGAAACAGGCGTTCTTCCATGGTTCCACCCTCTCCGAAGAGCGATTTTAGGTAGGGACGTGGGTTATAGTGCTTTTCGTTTTCAAACACGTCAAAGATGCCTGGCGTATATGGGGTAGGGGCATAGTCGGGTTCATCGCCGCGGAATCCCAATACCGTACTTCCCATTTCCTTGCCCAATGTGCGCTTGTAGGCGTCGTGAGTCCAGGCGAGAAACTGGTCGGTGGCTTTGGGGTTCATATAGTCCATCAGTGAGTTGGCGGTGGTCTTGGCGCCTGTCGGGTCGTTCACGCACCGCGTCTGACCTGTGCGAAAATCGGTCTTCACACTGTCGCCGTCCATCACTAGCGCTTGCATGCGCAGGTCGGGACGCAACTTGCTGAATAGTCCGCCAGCAAAGCCCGAAGGGTATTTTCCTTCGTCGATGATCCACATGTTCATCTTGCGAGCCTTCACCTCTTTCACGATGTCGGCCACCATGCGGAAGTATCCGTCCGACAGGTAATTGTGGGGCATGCGATAGCCGGGCTCTATGATGACGTTGCGGAAACCTTGGGCGTGTATGGAGTCAAGGTTTCGACAGATGATTTCATGGGTTATGTTGCCTTGCAGACCCCAGATTACATGGTTTGCGAAATCGTTTGTTGGACTTGCGAAACTCTGTTCCAACTTGTTTGAGGTAGGCTTGTGGATGCCTTGCCACGCTTTTTGTTGGGCGAAACATCCTACGGTCATGGCACACCAAAGGTATGCGGTGAAAAGTTTTCGGTACATATCTTTATAGTTTAGTTACGTCTTTATATTATATATAAGGTGTGGCAAATGTACGAAATTTAAGGAGACAGGCCAACCTTAAAGACGGATGTTTTTTTTGTAAATTTGTACGGCGTGCGTGCTTTTAAGTTGTAACTGGCAGTTTTACGCATCGTTAGAGGCAGAGTAACGACTCGTAACAGGCATATTTACGATGCGTTACTCTGCCTCTAAGGAATTGAAAGCAATGGTTTAGCTATGTTTCTAAGCAAACAACTATCCCCATTGAAGGATGACTGGTGCAGTGCGTAGTGCATTCCTTCAATGGGGATAATTGTTTGTAGCGTGTCTATGATATATTGTTTTACTCAGCTTTGGCTTCCATTACTTGGTTGATGCCTTGCTCGCGGTGGCACACGCGCACCTCGATGCCAAACTTCTCGTGGATGTGTTCTGCCAAGTGTTGGGCAGAGTAGACACTGCGATGCTGGCCGCCTGTGCATCCGAATGAGAACATTAGGCTGGTGAATCCGCGCTGGATGTAACGCTCCACATGGTGGTCGGCGAGTTTGTAGACACTGTCGAGGAAGGTGAGAATCTCGCCATCGTCCTCCAAGAAGCGGATGACGGGTTCATCAAGACCTGTGAGTTTCTTGTAGGGTTCATACCGCCCAGGGTTGTGCGTAGAACGGCAGTCGAACACGTAGCCGCCCCCATTGCCTGAAGGATCGTCGGGGATGCCTTTGCGAAAACTGAAACTATTAACTCGAACCACGAGCGGTCCTTTGCCGTCGTATTTAGAGAACGTGGCGGGTCCATCCTGTGGATTGGCTTGATAAACATTGGTTTCCGTGGTCTTAAATCCGTCGGCGCGGTTCAAGACGGGCTGTTCGATGATGGTGAATTGTGGCAGTTCGGTGAGTCGCTGCAGCATGTCCATCATATAAGGGTAGGGGAAGCACTTCATTTTGCACAACTCGCGCAGGTTCTGAATGGCAGCAGGGATGCTGTCGAGGAAGTGCTTCTTGCGCTCGAAATAACCTCGGAAGCCATAGGCACCCAACACCTGAAGGGTGCGAAACAACACAAATAGCGACAAGCGGTCTACGAAATGACGCTCAGAAGGAACTTCTGTATAGTCTTTCAGCGACTTATAGTATTCATAGACCAGTTCGCGGCGCAACTTGTGGGAATAGTGGGCAGAGGCTTGCCAAAGGAAAGATGCGAGGTCGTAATAATAAGGTCCTTTGCGTCCTCCCTGGAAGTCGATGAAGAATGGATTGCCTTTGGCATCAAGCATGATGTTGCGTGCCTGGCAGTCACGATACATGAAACAGTCGATAGACTCGCTAGTAAGGTCCTTGGCAAAGAGGTGGAAATTGGCTTCGAGCTTCAGCTCGTGGAAGTCAAGTCCTGTAGATTTGAGGAAGCAATACTTGAAATAGTTGAGATCGAAGAGCACGTTCTCTTCGTCAAATTCAGGTTGCGGATAGCAGTTGTTCCAGTCCAGTCCGCGCGCACCACGCATTTGAATGTTGGGCAATTCACGTATGGTGCGCTTCAGCAACTCTTTTTCGTAGGCATTGTAGCGTCCGCCCGCATCGCGTCCGCCTTTGATGGCGTCAAAGAGCGACACCGATCCTAGGTCTGTCTGGATGTAGCGCAGTTCGTCATCGCTCACGGCAAGCACTTCCGGCACGGGCAATTGCCGCTCTTGGAAATGGTGTGACAGATAGACAAAGGCATGGTCCTCGTCACGACTTGTGCCGATGACACCGACTACGGTGTGACCTTCCTTGTCCGTAATGCGGTAATACTGTCGGTTGCTTCCTGCCCCCGGCAACTGTTGAATATGGGCTGGCGTCTCGCCACACCAATCTTTATATAAACCAACAAGTTTCTCCATGGTGTTCAGCTTATAGGTCTTCACTCTTCTTCTTGCGCTCATACTGTGCCAACAAAACGTCGATAACAAGCAACAGTATGACGATGCCCAGTGTCATCAAGAACGAATCGGTCAGTGCGTAGATACCTCCACACACCACGAGCATCAGAATGAGATGGTTGATTTTTATGTTTTGTTTCATAGCGCAAAGGTAGTGCAAATCGAAGACAATACAAAATAAAGGAAACCACTACTGTCCAAAGAAAATTTCATAGACATGATTTAAATTGATTGTTTACAAT
>CAVKQP010000022.1:0-16721 GCA_963658165.1 Clostridium sp. CAG:302
ATTTTACTGATTGCTGGTGTTCTTTCCATTACCATATCGTGCTACGAATACTGGGGATTGAACGAAGGACTTACCGTCTTCTTCGAGCCTGTGGGCATCTTCGTAGCAATATTTCTTGCCACAGGACTTTCCTTCTATTTTGAACAAAAGGCTGCTGGCGAGTTTGCCATTCTTAATAAGGTGAACGATGATGAACCCGTAGAAGTGATTCGCAATGGCAATACGACCACTGTGCCACGCAAAGATGTGGTGGTGGGCGACGTGGTGGTGCTCAATACGGGCGAGGAAGTGCCAGCCGATGGCGAGTTGCTTGAGGCAGTAGCCCTCAGTGTTGACGAGTCATCATTGACTGGCGAGCCCCTTTGTCACAAGAGCACCGACGAAAAAGACTTCCGCAAGGAAGACACCTATCCCACCAACCATGTCATGAAGGGCACCAAGGTGATGGAAGGCCATGGCGTGTTCCGTGTGATGCACGTGGGCGACCATACAGAAAACGGAAAGGTGTTTGTGGCTGCCCAGATAGACAATAGCGTGAAGACACCGCTCAACGAGCAGCTCGACCGCCTTGGCAAACTGATTTCCAAAGCTAGCTATGCCGTCGGACTTATCATTGTCATCGGTCGTGTGGTGTTCTATCTGCTCCATACGACGGGCTTTGATGGTATGGCGTTTCTCACCTTCTTCCTCCAGACCATTATGATAGCGGTTACGTTGGTGGTTTGTTCTGTGCCAGAGGGACTGCCGATGGCGGTGACGCTGAGTTTGGCATTTAGCATGCGGAAGATGCTGAAGACCAACAACCTCGTACGGAAGATGCACGCTTGCGAGACCATGGGTGCCACCACGGTGATTTGTACAGACAAGACAGGCACGCTTACTCAAAATCAGATGCGCGTGCACGATACCACTTTCGCCCGCCTAATGCAGTCTGACGGCAGTATATCACAAGTCGTTGATGAAGGCATTGCCGTCAACTCCACGGCATCCCTCGACTTCTCAGGCGACAAACCACAGGTGCTCGGCAACCCCACAGAGGGTGCGCTATTGTTGTGGCTGAATGACCGCGGCAAAGACTATCGCGAACTGAAGACTCAAGCCAAGGTGCTCGGTGAGATACCCTTCTCTACCGAACGCAAATACATGGCTACGCTCGTACAGTCGGCTGCCTTGCCAGGCAAGACGGTACTCTATGTGAAGGGCGCGCCAGAGATTGTGCTGGGCATGTGCCACGATGTGGTTGGTGGCACGACACGCGAAGAGATAGACCGCCAACTGTTGGGCTATCAAAACCAAGCTATGCGCACTTTGGGCTTTGCCTATCAAGTGATAAACGAGGGTGACAAGGCGCTGGGTGATGGATGCATAGAAGCAGAGCGGCTTTCGTTCATCGGTATTGTCGCCATTTCCGACCCAGTGCGGGCAGAAGTACCTGCTGCGGTGGCAGAGTGTAGACGTGCGGGCATTGATATCAAGATAGTGACCGGCGACACTCCAGCCACAGCCAAAGAGATTGCCCGTCAGATAGGATTGTGGCAAGATACCGACACAACGGATGCCATCATCACTGGCCCTGACTTTGCAGCTCTTTCTGACGACGAGTTGTTGCAAAGGGTAGAACGTATTAAGATTATCTCCCGTGCGAGACCGATGGACAAAAAGCGTTTGGTTGAAACGTTGCAGCGTTTAAACCATGTGGTAGCAGTGACGGGCGATGGCACGAATGATGCTCCCGCCCTCAAGGCTGCCCAGGTGGGCTTGTCTATGGGCGACGGTACATCGGTAGCAAAGGAAGCATCCGACATCACGATTATAGACAATTCATTCTCCAGCATAGGTAGGGCTGTAATGTGGGGCCGCTCGCTCTATCAGAACCTGCAGCGGTTCATCATGTTCCAGATGACGGTCAACGTGGTGGCATGCCTCACGGTGATGGCTGGAGCCTTCATGGGTACGCAGTCGCCCCTCACGGTGACGCAGATGTTGTGGGTAAACCTTATTATGGACACCTTCGCTGCCATGGCGTTGTCAGCTTTGCCGCCCACGGAGCGTGTCATGCATGACAAACCGCGCGACCGCAAGGCTTTCATCATCAATAAGTATATGACGTGGAATATTGTTGGTGTAGGAGGACTGTTCTTCGTGATTTTGTTTGGCTTGTTGTATGTGTTCAACCATTCCGACATACATTGCCTTACAGATTTGACTTCCCTCTCTCTGGGTGCAGACAATGGCTTGTCGCCCTACGAACTGAGTCTATTCTTCACCATCTTTGTGATGATTCAGTTCTGGAATATGTTCAACGCCCGTGCTTTTGAGACCGGGCGTAGCGCCTTCCATTTCCGCCAGTGCAAGAGTTTTTGCATCATTGCCCTCTGCATATTGGTTGGTCAGATCATCATCGTTCATGTGGGAGGACCGATGTTCAACGTCGTGCCGCTGAAGCTAATGGATTGGGGCATCATCATTGCTGCCACCTCGCTAGTGTTGTGGGCAGGCGAAATCATTCGCCTGTTTTCTAGGTGAGTTTGGCAAATTTACGACACATCTTCTAAAGCTTCTGCTTGAAGATAGAAGTGATGACCTTGATGGCGTTTTCGTTGGTGGGGTCTACCGAGTGGAGCTTGCGCCAATACATAAGACATTGGCGTTTGTCTTCCTTCACGTTTAGATAATACACACCGAGATAGTTGCAAGCCGCCACCATCACCGCTTTCGGATTGCCTGTCAACTGCGACTGGGCGGAGAGCAATGCCACCACTTCCTTGGCGGGTTCCACAGCCATTCCTTTCTTATAACCCGGGTCAATCATGTCCTTTGTGCGGATGCTGATGCGTTGGTAGAGTGCCATGTAGGCTTGTTCCAAGTCTATCTTGGCAGCCTCTGCATAGATTTCGTCTGCCTTCATGTAGGCTTGCACTACCGCATCGCCATTCGATTCCTCAGCTTTGTCCATATACATCTGCGCATAGGTCCATAGGTCATAGAAGGTGAGGGTGCCTGCAGCCTTGCGCTTCGCGATGTAGTCGGCATAGGCTTCGTCCGCCTTCTCATATTCTCCCAGGTCCTTATAGGCGGTGGCTATCTGCCCGATGGCATAGCTGCGGTCTTCGTCGGTGGCATCCTCTTGCGCCAACAGTGTTTCAAAAGCCTTAATACCCTTGGTCAGGTTCTTCTTGCCCATATAGGCACGAGCCACATAGCGGTAATCCAGATGGTTGATGGTCGTGTCTTTAGAGTTCATGAGCTTGTCTGCATAGGTGAGCGAGTTTTGGTATTGCTGACTCATCACCGAACAGTATAAGCCCATGCGGTTGATTTGCGGGTCGTCGGGAAATCTTTGCAGTCCCTCTTCAGCCACCTCAAGTCCCTTGGCATAGTACGCTTTGTTGAGTTTACCTAAGGCGAAGAGCCATCCTGCGAATGCTGCATAGTCATATTCCTCCATCGAGTCGCGCTCCGCCTTCTCGTAATACTGTATCACGTTGGTCATACTCGTTCCCGTCACCGCATCTGTCAACTTACCGTTGGCAATCCTGTTGGCACGCAGATCATACATACGTGCCGTCTTCAGGTTGGCAGGGTAGGAGGGAACAGCCATCTTGGCACGTGCATAAGCCTTTTCTGCAGCCGTCGCATCTGGCTGGAACATCTTCAGTCGTGCCACGGCCTCATAGCCCTTAGTGTCGGTTGGGTTGGCAGTGATGGCCCTCTCATACCACTCTTGCGCTTTCAGTGTGTCCTTGCACCAAGCGCACACTTCGCCTTTGATGATATAGGCTGGCGTATAGCGTGAGTCTATGGCGAGCGACTTGTCGGCATAGCTCATCGCCCTCACCGTGTCACCCATGTTGTACCAGAACGCTTCTGCCACACTTTTATAGACCGACGGGTCGCCCTTGAAATATTTCTTATAGCTATCCTCGATAAACTGATCCATAATTTGTGCCGTACTGGCAAGGCTCAGGTCCTTGTTATATTTCTTGATGGTGGCAGCAAAAGCCTTTGAGGCGGCGTCTGGGGCGTCTCTTCTGCCGTGTCTGCCATACACCACAGGTTTCTTCTTCTGCTCCTTCTTGGGAGTAGCCGTAGCCTTCTTCTGAGCCTTGCTGTTTGGCTTTGCCTTGTCAGCTTTCTTTTCTTTCTTACTTTCCTTCTTGTTGCGCTTGCTCTTGTCTACGACTGTTTTCGCCGTCTGCACTGAGGCGGTGGCTTGTGTCTTGCTGGGCATGACCACGGCAAGCGCCAAACTTATGAGGATGATATGTCGGGCTATGTAGTTGTTCATATTGCGTCAGAAATTATATTGTATGCCTAAGTCCAGCGTCTCTATCATGCGGAATTTATTGATGGCGATGCCTTCCAAGTTGGGAGCACTGAACAGTCCGTAGATTTGTGGCGTCAGCGTGACGGCGATGTGGTTCGTCGCATTATATTTCAGTTTGCCACCAGCGTTGAGGGCGAACTTGAGCGTAGGCTTCTTCACCTCGTCATACTCACAGGTCTGCGAGTCATAGAGAATGTTGTCGGTCTTGAGCGTGCTCTTGCAGCTCAGGGGAATCAGCAGTGCTGGTCCAGCAAACATCTCGAATTCAAACTTTCGATTTGCCTTATATCCGCTGAGCAGGTTGGTCATGTTCGCCATATAGTTAAGTGATACAAGTCCGAGATTATAGCGGTGTTCAAACATGGCGCTCTTCTCTTCCTTAAACTCATTGCCGAAGCCATCGCTGATGCGGATGGGCATCGTGCCCAGTCCTGCCACCGAGAGAAACTCAAAACACACTCTCGCACTGTGTATCTCGCCGAGATGATACTCGCCAAAGACACTTCCAGTATAGCTCAAACTACGTCCTGCGAACGCTTGCTGTGAATGCATCAACGAACTGCCGCCACCGATGCCCACCGACAGGGGGAGGGTAGAAGGCTCATACACCTGCACTTCTTCTCTAAAGTGCTTGCTGCGCAAAAGGGTGGTCAAACCGATGTTGATGTGGATGTGGGTGTCGTCATATCGCTTTGCCCATGTGGAACCTCCGTAGGGCACGCGATAGTTGTAGCGTGTGTAGCGTGGTTCCACAAAAAATTGCAGGTCGTCAGCCAGACGTGCCCACAGGTGCAGACCTGCCGTAAACGAGCTGGCGTGCACCTTGAGCTTCGTACCCAGCTGGTGCTTCACGTTCCAGCCGATGCCTCCACCCAGCACGATGTCTGCTCCGAAGGGCGCATACCAGTTGTAGTTCTTGGAGAACCCAAAGGGGTTGAATAGGGCTTCCACCTGCCAGTCCATGTTTTGGTTGTGCAGGTTCATCGGGTAGGTGATGTCTGCTTTGCTCGTTGCACCCTTGAAGGTGAGCGTCTGGGTGTCATCCTTGCGCCATGTGGTAGTGGCGAGTGACAGGTTGGTGCGCAGTCCGATGACGGGCGAGAGCCAACGTCCCACGGAGAAGGTGGCTTTGTGACCAAGGGTCTCCGATGTGCTCAGTTCGCCGCCCGATGCCATGGCTACGCCACCGCCCATTTCCACAAACCAAGGGGTGCGCCAGGTAGATGGGGGCACAAGTCCTTCCGTGCCTTCTGGTCTGTCTTTCATGTAGCGCAGCCGTTGCTCTGGCGAGAGGTTGTTGTGGATATAGTAGATCAAGTTGAGGTCTACACCATAGAAGCTGTTATACTTCTTCGACACCTTTCCAGATCCGATTCCTGCATATGGTTCCAAGGCGAAATAGCCTTGCGGTCCGGTGAAGAACTTAAACTGCAGTCCAACGTGCATTTCGGGGTTCAACTTCTTCTCTGTCGTTCCCGTGGGGGCGATGAGATAGCGAGCGCCAATACCGAGCATCGTCGACAGGTCGATGAGTCGTGCTGGGTTGTAACCCTCCAGATAGGTGGTCACGTTGTAGAGCCAGTCAATCTTACCATTGAAGCGGGCATAGTTTGTACCAGCCCGTTTCAGATAGCCGAAGTCGCCACCCAAGGTCAGTCGTGCCGTGTGTGCCCTGCTGAACTGCTTGCCGATGCCCACGTGCACGTTGGTCAGCGTGGAGAGAGTATATTTGTTGAACTTCGCCACGTCTTGACTCATGCCTGCTCCCAGTTCGAGAAACAAGTGGTCGTCCCATTTGCGGGTGAACTGGTCACCGTAGTTGCGATAGCGGTGCTCCATGATATATTTCAGAGCGTTGAACTCCTTGGCTTTGTTTTGGTGCGTCTTGCCGATGGAGTCGTTGTCGGCTTCCTCTTCGTCGTCATAGATGCTCACCGTGTCGCACTTCGCCGTGGGACCACTGAGCATGTCTCCCCTTGTTCCCGCCAGCGATAGGGCAGGAAGGCAGAGGGCTGATATGGTGATGATGATGTTTGTTGCTTTCATGGTTTATTCTCCAGTCTCGTTTTCCACCTTGTTTTCTTCCTCGGTTTGTGGGGCAGGGGTGGCTACCAGTTGTTCGAAGCGTTCCCTATAGGCGGGAATGTTCTTCTTCTTATATCTGTATTTCTTTCTCACATCGTCGCTCACGTTGCCCTCGTTGAAATAGAGTCGCTTGTATTTGGGCTCGAGGTCGAAGCTGTGCTGGAAGTAGGCGAGGAAGTCGGGAATGCGACTGGCGTCGTCGGCATTGCCTGCATCGTCGTTAAACACGTCGTTGTCCTCGTTCTGATTCTTGTTGGCAGCGTCTGCCCACAAGATGCCTTTCAGATACCACTTCTTGGCATTGCTGTCACTCATCTTGTTCACCCATAGTTCACACTCTTCGCGGCTCTTGTTGAGTTGTCCGTGCAGTTCGGAGAAGATGATGGCTTTGTTCTCGTCGCTACTGTTCAGCACGTAGGCTTCAGCCTGCTTGGTCGCTGCCACCTTGTCTTCGGGCAAGCTGCCCTGTATGTAGGGTATGTAGTTATAGGAGAAGGTGACAAACATTCTCAATTTCTGGGTCTTCTCGGTCTGCGGCAACCATTCGAGTATGTAGGATGCCGTGTCGAGCTTCTGTTCCTGGAAATAGGTGACGGCTTGGTTAATGAGTATCTCGCTGCGGTTGACGATGCGCGAGTTGAAGTCGTCGATGCGTCGCTTCAGGTCGATGCGCTTTGCCGTATAGTCGATGAAGGGGGCTAACACCTTGGGGTCGGGTGTGCCCTTACGGATGTTCAGCAGTGCCATGCGGTTGGCAGCATAGGGTGCAAACTTCAGGTTTACATAGCCGGGTTGCTTGATGATGTGTTTGTATGCCAGGATGGTGATGTTGTCCAGTTCGGTGCTGTCCTTGATGTTGGCAAAGAGGTTGAAGTAGTCTCCGTCGGAGAAGTCTTTCTCTCCCGCCATCAACTTCGCCTTGTTCTCATAGTAGGCTGCCACCACCTCGTCGGCATCCATCACGTGCTGGGTTTCATAGATATAGGAGCACTTCATGATGCGCTGGTTCTCCAAGATAGGCAGGATGGTGCTCTCATAGATGGGCAGGTTGCGCAGCAGACTGTACACCTCGCCCTCCGTATTGTTGTTGATGATGTTTCTCACCATGGTGGTGCGGGTGGAGTCGCCTTGTGCCTCCACTTCCTTCAATACGTCTGCCCAAGTGTACACCTTGGGGGCTTCTGTTCCCACGCGGATGTCGCGGCTCAGGTAGCGACGTATCAGGTTGAGGGCGGCAGAGGCACGCTTCTGTGCCAAGGTCTGGTTGAGTTGCAGACTTCCTTCGGGCGACGAACTTCCGCTAATCTTCACTTGCATCAAGCGGTTGCCATACGACTTCAACTCTTTCACCAACTTGTCGAGCTCCACTTGGTTGATGGAGTCTGAACTGAGCACATCCTTTCCTACCTCAAACTTCAACTTGAGGTTGCGCGGTATGGTCTGGAAGTTTTCTTCTGGTGTCTGTTGGAACTCAGCCGACAGGGGCAACTCAGCCGATGTCACGCCGAAGTTCATAAACTTGAAGGGGCGGAACGATAGACAGGAACCCGTACCTTCGCCAGCCGACCAGATGACGTGGTGGAAGTCTTCGAGCACACAGGTGTAGGAACCCTTGTAGGTCTTGTCCTTGTCTTCTTTGCGGTAGACCACCGTGGTGTCGTAGGAGAAGGGCTGGTCTTCGTCGAGTATCACTGCCGAGGTGTAGCCCTTGGCGAGAGGGTCGTTCTTTTTATAGTCGTAGTCCATGCGTCGGTTCTGCAGCGCATGATATTTGGCACTCTCAAAGACGATGGGGCTGAGATATGCCACGGTGTCTTCCGTCTGGCAGTCGATCGCCATCGGTTGTATGATGAGGCGTGAATTCTTGGTGGTGAACCCTGCGGGCAGGGTGAGGTTCACGTTAAAGAGGGTCTCGAACCCGTTGTCCAGTCCGGGCACCTTCTTCATCTTCGGTTGCGTGTTCTTAAACTTTCCGTCGACGAGCACGCCGCCCAGACTGTGCTTCATGTCGATGGTCACCTTGTAGTCGGTCTTGCCGGCTTTCACCTCTACGATCTCCAGGTCGTCGTCGGCAATGAAGAGCACACCCATGCCCGTCATGAGCATCGATGAGAAGACACCGTTGCTGCTCGATGTCTTCCACGTGATGCCTAGTTTGCGCTCTGCGTTGCTCTTGTTGTTACCCGTAGCCCCGGGCTTGGCGTCTTCCTTGATGGCATCTTCTATGACCTTCTTGGCGTTGACAGCCTGCTTGTATGTCTTGAAGGTGGCATACTGCACGGTCTCATACTTCAGTTCGGTCTTAAACTGCTTGCTCACCGTGAACTTGGCGCGCACGAAGTCGCTGTCTTGAGCCTTGGCGTGGCTGACGCTGAGGCACAAGAGGAGAATCAGAGTGATGATGGGTATCAGGGGCGCAGAGATGCGGTTGTTCATGATGTGTGTGCTATTTGAGAATATAGGTGATGCTCACGCCGATGCGGGTGGGCATGAGATAGAGGCCTTTCGAGTTGGTGCGCAAGTCGTCGCCCACGGAGTAGTCTATGTCGTAGTTGTCGCCCACGAAATATTCCTTGCGGTTGTAGCCCACGGCTCCAACGCCTGCGTGGAAGTCGAGGTTCCATCGTGACGATAGGTTGACCACATAGCCGAGGGTCAGTCCGGCTCCATATGCCAGTCCGTCATACACCTTGCCGTGGAGGGTCATGTCGTAGAAACCAGCGATGCCGCCCAGTCCAGCGAACCATCCGTGTATGGGGCGGCCCGAGAAATAGTAGCGATATTCGGGCTGCATGGCGAACATCTTGCATTCGCTTCCCCACCACGGGTGATAGCCGCCCATCAGGTTGAGACTGAACGTGGACCTTTCGCCACAGGTGATTTCGAGTCCGAGGTTGGGCAGGGTGAGTGCGTCCATGGCGAGGTCGGTGTTGATTGCCAACTTCTGCGCACGCAGTCCTGCGGCATACAGGGTCAGGAGCAATATGAATAGCGTCTTTCTCATGTTTATGGTGGCGGGGTGTTTTCTAATGGCAACCAGCGGCTCAAGCGGCATCTGTCTGCCGCTTGGCGTGCTGATTGTCAGTGCGTGTTAGTTTTCTTGTTTGTTAGCTTCGATATCTTCTCCTGTTTCCCACTTGTTGAGGGTAGACATCACTTCGAGTTTGGTGAGTCCGTAGAGATATATCTTCACGTTGTACGATGTTCCTGCCTGGAATTTCGCATTGTCGTTCAAGCTGATCGTTGTCGGGAACTCATGGGTTACCTGCGTCCATGTGCCGGGATATTTGTCATTGCCAGAACTTGTCTGATCAGCAACATAATCGGTCGGCTTATTGGTACCAGCTGAAGCTGATTGAGGCTCCTCGGTATTGGTCTGCACCCATTGGTTAACAAGCACTTTGATGTTGTATTCATATACATCAGGTTGCACGAGCAACGCTTCACCACGAGGAATGACTGTTCCTGTATTGCCTTTTGTATCCCATGTCAGAGATATGGACTCTAATTCCTGCAAAGCGGTTGTGTATTGGTTATCACCATCAGCTCTCTTCTTCAAGGTGAACCATTCAGAAGCAGCCGTATCATCCCATGATAGCATGCTCTCGGGTTCTTCTTTATATGCCACCGTCATCTCGCCCTTTGCTTTCGACTCCACCTGTATCTTTTCCACGCTGAGGGCTTGGGTCAAAGCAACCTCTTGACCATCTACGGGAAGTCCAGCAGAAGTTTTGTCGCCAGCCACAACGCTGAAGGTGAGGCGGGTGAGCAAGTGGTTGAAGCTCACATTCGGTGTCACATTCTTCTTGGCAGAATAGGCAGAGTAGTAGCGGTCGGAACCGAGTGTAGTTGCTTCAGTTGTGCTTGGAGTAGCCTTGCCTGCCATCAAGTCTTGTGAACCATCAATCTTGAAGGGAACGACAATCTTATCAGCAACCGAGGCTTGAACTTCTGTGCCTTTTGTATTGACGAACTTTGCCAAAGGCGTATTGGTTGTCTGGGCTTGAGATAAGACGATTTTACTTCCCGAAGCATCGATGGCTGCATCATCGATATGGTAGCCGAAGAAATCGAAGTTGCCAGCCATAGGGTAGTAGTTCACGGCTCCATCTGCTGTGGTCATCAGTCCGCTGTCAGCATTCGTTGGCGCTATCATGTGCTTGTTGTTGAAGAGGCTGATGTAAGGACTATCATTGCCATCGCTGGTGATGAATTGTGCAGGCTTCACGGTGCCCTTGTTGGTCATGAAGAGCCACAAATCCTGGCCGTGCCACTTGTTGGCATCATCTGTGGTGCCACCCACGGTACCGATGCCTCTCGAGGTGGTGGTGGCGAGGGCAGATGCGCCGATGTTGAGGTCTACGAGTTCCTCTTTCGGTGGAATGGGAATGGGTGCCTCCTCGTCGCCTACGGCGATGTCGTTGCTGGAGCAACCTGTCAGCATTCCGGCTGCAGCCAATGCTATAAAGAGTTTATGTTTCATAGTCATCGTTGATTAGTTTGAAATCAGGGATGCCACGCTTAGTGTGGCATCACCTGATTAGGAATGTGTGAATTATTTTACCAAAGACCAGTTGTCGTCGGTGTCAGAGTCCTTGTCGATGGTACCGCCATCCTTCCAAGGAATCAGTGTGGCTGTGATCTCAATCTTCTCATAGCCATATACCTTGATGGTGATGTTGTAAGACTTGCCAGCCTCGAAGGTGTCGGGGGCATCAGCAGTCGTACCGTCTGCATTTTTGAATACAATATCCTTAGCCTTGATAACAGTCTTCAGCTTCTGGATCATGTTCTTGGGAGTGCCCTCATTATCCAAAGTCGTTTTGAGCTTCTGTGAGATGGTGAGGTAGAGCGGATACTCTGCCAAGCCTGGCTCAACGAGCAGGGCTTCACCTACTTTGCTTGCTGTAGGCACGAACTTCTTGTCGGTTTCTTCTCCACCAAGTGTTCCTTGCAAAGCAACAGCTTCCAATTTTACGAGCTTGCTATTGTTGATTGCTCCATCTGTAACGTCCGCTGTGGAAGGACGCTGCTTCAGCACCAACTGAGCTTCTTCTTGTTTAGCTGTCCACTCGAGCAATTTAGGAGCTTCTGCTCCTTCTGCAGGAGCTTTGTATGCCACTACGAGGCTACCCTTGCTCTTACAACCGATGGCAATCTCCTCAATTTGAGCTGCCTCTTGATTGTCAGATTTCTCAAGTTCTGTAGTTTGGCTTGTTACAGCCTTATAGCCAGCAGTGCTCTCATTACCTGGCAACACGGTGAAGGTGAAGCGGGTGAGCAGGTGGTTGAAGGCAATGTTGGGCTGCACATTTCTACGAGCAGCATAAGAAGAATAGTAGTTTTCGCCTACGGTCTTTGCTTCCCCTTCAGTGATAGCAGCCTTACCAGCCATCAAGTCTTGTGAACCGTCGATGATGAATGGTACAATCACCTTGGCGGTATCTGTAGTTGCAGTTTGGCCATCAGCGCCGATGTATTTAGCTGCAGGAGTAACATCGCCAGTCAGTGTAAGGACTTGTCCTTCATCATTAGCAGCAGCATCGTCGATGCGGTAGCCCCAGAAGTCGTAGGTGCCAGCCAATGGATAGTAGCGGATGTCGTTGCTGGTTACGAGGCCAGAATTGCCAGTCGTAGGAGCGTTCACCTTCTTGTTCTCATAGATGCTGAACGTCTCTGCTGCGGTGCTTCCCCCATCAGTGGTGTAAGTAAACTTAGCAGGATTAACAGTACCCTTCTCTACCATGTAGATCCAGAGATCCTGACCAGCCCACAGGTTGTTTGCTGCATCGGTGTCACCCACAGTACCCGTACCGCGAACTACAGCCTGAAGGTCGCCCGTCGTTACACCGATGTTAATCTGGTCGGCAATGGAAAGATTCGTGTCGATGCCATTCCCTTTACCATTGTCAGCGAAATCGTCGTGACTTGAGCATGCTGACAGCATTCCAGCTGCCGCTAATGCCATGAAAAGTGATTTTTTCATACTTAATAGTTTTGGTGAATAATTATGATGTTTAATTCTTTTATTTGGTCTTGATGTATCAGTGCACTACGTCCCAATCTTCGGTGTCGATGTCTATCTTGCCGTCCGAACGTATCCATCCCGTCACATTGTCGCCCGTGATGCTGGCGCCGATGCGGATGAGGCGTGGACCATAGATGCCCATTCTCACCGTATAGAGCGTGCCCTCCTTAAACGACTCTCTGATGTTGCCCTTCTTGTCGGTGATGGCGATGCGGCAGCGGGCTGGGTTTGCCACGCCTGCAGGTTTCGTCACATTTCCCGCCTCGTCACGATAGGTGTAGTAGACATAGGCGTCGTAGTAGTCGGCAGGAGGGACGAGCAGACATCCCGTGGTGCCATTGGCAGAGGCGATGACCACGTGCGGGCGGTCTACCAACTCTGTGCCCTTCATGTTGTCATCCCATGACGGCACTCGGTAGCCTCCTGGTCTCAGCTTGTGTGTCACCGCTGTCAGTCCGTCGGTAGCCTCGCCGAGGAACAGTTCCTTCTGCTGGGTCTTGTCAAACAGCAGTCCGATGCCGCCATTCTTCCTGCTTGCCACGGTCATCTTCGCCTTGTAGGGCACCAAGATAGAGATGCTGTCGATGGTCATCTGGTTAGCCACCGAGTCGCCAGGGTAAGCCTCAAACTGCATCCTCACGAGTTTGTGCTTCAGTCGGATGCGCGGTTGCACGGTAGCTCGACCCGAGGTGGTGCTATAGCCTCCATGCATCTGCAGGATGCTATCGCGGAGAATGGGCGTGTTGTTGAGCCAACTGTAGTCGGCATTGATGAGCGAGTCGGTGAGTGGCAACGTTGCCCCCATCAGGATGTCGCGACTGCCGTCTATCTCCATGTCGTAGGTGATGGCGTCTGCCGAGCGGTGCGTGTTGCTCTCCGTGGGCACCCAGTCGTCGATGTGGTAAGCGAAGAAGTTGTAGCCGATGTCCTTATACTTGCCGCTATAGAAGAGCGTGTCGGTCATCTGCGGGTCGAGTGTTCCCTCCTCGTTCTCGTTGAAGGTAAACGGTGCCCCTTTCTTGTAGTCATAGCCATCGATGAGACACGAACTGTTCTCGCGGTCGTTGGCTGTCTCGTGGGTGGGCGAGTAGGCGGTGCGCGTCAGGTCGGGCGCTGCCGTCAAGCTGCGCTGTCCGCCGTTGCCGTCCTCTCCTGTGCCCACGCGAAAGGCATAGACATAGAAGATGGTGGTGAGATATTTCTCTGGGTTGACGGCGGGCGGTTCGAAGGCACCCGTGCCGCGTGTGGCGGTTGCTCTCGAAGAAATGGAGAAGAAGTCTTGGTGACTCGCCCTGATCTTGATGGGCGTCTTCCCCACGCTCACATATTCGCCGTTGGTGGGCGAGATGACGTTGTCATCGCTCGGCTGATAGGTGATCTCTGGATAGGTCTCACCTCCACACGCCGCCAGCAACAGCCAGGCGGCTGCTGCCAAGAGTGCGATGTTTCCGATGCTATAGCTGTGTTTCATTCGTCAAGTGTTATGCGTATTCGTTCACTGGGGTTATACCTCGATGATGAGATCGGTCTTCGAGGTGGGCTTCCACTGATCCCAGTCGGTGATGCCGCCGTCCTCGTTGCTATACGATTTGATGTTCTCGCCGTCGAGAAGGATGCTGTCGGTGATGCGGATGAGACATTCCTCGCCGTTGGGCTCGGCAAACTGTCCGTCTTCGGTGAGCTTCACCGAGGGCGACCGCTTCAGGGTGTTGTAGAGATTGATCATGCCTTGGAAGCGTTTGCGCTTGGGTTTGCCCGTGATGGCACTGATCTCGTTGCTGTGTGTGAAGATGATCACTTGCAGCAGTCCTGGTCCTGAGGTGCGGTGGGCTGCATCGTTGGCGCCCTCCTCAGAGTCTGTTGGGGCGATGATGCCGTTCACGTTGAGCGATGCCTGACAGTTCAGGTGGGTGTTGGTGTCGGTGTCGCTCCGGGAACCATTGCTGTTGTTCAGTGTCATCTTCGCCATTGCCTTGGCTGTCCTAGAGATGTCGAGGTGGTGGTTGGTCAGGTTGAGGCGAATGGGGATGCCGCTGATCTCCATCCAGACGGAGTCTACAGTGAAGGGCACGGAGTCTACCTTCTTCTCAATGTCGAAGTCTACAGTCACCCGTTGCATCTTGGTGTGAGGACGCAAGTCGACTGTCGTGGTCTTTCCTTGCTCCACGGTCACGAGCGATGCGAGGTCGTAAATGAGTGGGCGAGGTTCGGTCTGCACGTAGTTGGCATATTGGTTGTAGTCGTCCCAACCGCGCAGCGGATTCTTCAGTTTGGGGTCGTTCAGGGCGAGCGTGCGGTAGCTCACGCAGACATCGGAGAGCAACATGTCTTTGGCAGGTGCCTTGATATATTCATAGATGTCTTGGTTCTCTATCTCGGTGGTGTCCATCGTGAAGGTGATAAACTTGTAGTCGCCGGGTTTCACCTTGAAGACATCGCTGTTCTCTGCCATCGGTTGTCCAGGGTCCACCTCTTCTCCTTCTTCGGTTGGTGTGGCGTTGCCATACACGTCGATGAAGTTGCCCGTGCCGTTGGGTGCTATCGTGATGAGGCTCTTCCATTGTCCCACTATGCGGTAGGCAATGATGCTCATGGAGTCGATGCGTGAAGCGTCGGCATTGCCGAGGTTCGACATGTCGTAGCGAAACTTCACGCTGGCGCTGTGCGGGTGATTTTGGCTGTCGCAAAGTTCCACCTCTGAGCACGACATGAACATCGTCAGGACGAGCATGCTACAGATCAGGTGTAGTGTCTTCCTCATTGGTCACCCTCCTTTCCTTCGGTTTGCTTTTTCGTGTCATTGTCTGTGACTGCTTTTTCTTCCTTTCGGACTTTCTTGTCCTTCTTGCCCTTGTCTTCCGCCTTCTTTTCTTTGGCTTCCAAGGCTTCCGCCTTCTTGGCTTTCTTTGCCTCCTGGGCATCCTGACGGGCTTTTTCCTTGGCTTCTGCCGCCTTCATCTTGTCTTCTTGTGCCTTCTGTGCGGCTGCCGCCTTGCTCTCAGTCTGCTGCTTGGCGCGCACTTCGGCGTTGATCTTGGCGATGGAGTCGTAGACGGCGTTATAGTCGTCGGTGATGCGCGTCCTCACACTGTCGATGAAGTGGTTCTGCCTGCGCACCTCAGCGAGGCTGTCGCGGAGGTTGTCCAGACGTTCACGATAGCGCATGTCTACGTCGTAGCGCCAACGGTAGCGCTTGGTGATGGGATATTTGTTGAAGCGATAGACGAAGCCCACCTTCACTTCTGTGAGCATGGGCAGTATCTTTTTCTCCTGCACGCCCACTTGGCGGTAGCAGTTGTCGTCGCGGTCTCTGGTAAAACGGGTCACGTTTGCCATGCATGCGCCGGCACTGATGCCCATGTCGAAGTCGAGCGAATGACCATTCCGAAAGGTGTAGAGCGGTGTGAGCCAACCATAGGTGAAGCCGGCAGTGAGGGCAGTGCCCTGTTTGCCTTCGGCTCCAAACTTAAAAGAGAAGTCGGAATAGTCGAGGTAGAGTCCTCGGTAGTAAGTGCGCTTGGGGTGTTTTACATGGTTTCGGCGGCACGAAAAAAGTTTGTTCAGAATGCCTTTCGAGGGTTCTGAACCATGGTCGCCTATTTGTTTGAGACGGTAGTAATTTCTGAAATAGAGTCTTGCTCCCGTGAGGTTATACACGTTATAAGGCTTGAAAGAATGACTCGTGTTCATCCTTCCGCGCAAATCGAAGCCGACGGCATAGCGCCCCCAGTTCGTTCCCACGATATCAAACTCTCCTCCTATGTTGGGAATTCCTATTACCCAGTCTATGGCGTTGGTGTGGAGTGATGCTCTTTCTGTGAACGACAACGTGTCTACTCCTGTTCTTGTTTCAAATACTTGTGCTTTTGATGTTGTGAAGATAAGGGTTAAGACTATTGTCGTTATGATGGTTTTAGTCCGATTAACGGTCACGTTGATAGTTTTTTCTCGTTTTTTGTAAATTCTTAATATATGCGCACAAAGTTAAAAAAAAAACGAATATTCTAAAAATAAAGATAAGGAAATGTTTCTGTATTAACGTTTCTTTGCGATTCTACGATAGACTGTAGCTAATCAGGTAAAGTCAGTCAAAATAATCCATTAAAAAATGCACTAGGGTGCGATGCCCAACGCACTATAGTGCAATCGCCATCGCACCCTAGTGCGTTGGGCATCGCACCGTAGTGCATTTTAGAAGCCAAAATGTAGTCGACGCGCCCTCGCGTCGACCTTGCGCATATGTATAGAATGTAACGAAAGAAACGATGCCTACGCGCGTAC
>CAVKQP010000023.1:0-11763 GCA_963658165.1 Clostridium sp. CAG:302
CCGAGCAACTCTTCAAACTTCTCTGGCTGGTTGTTCTCGCATCCGAGTCCGAGCACGAGCACTGCACCAGCATTGGGATGGAGCACTATGTCGCGAAGCACTTTGCGAGTGTTTTCGTGGTCGCCGCTGAGCTGCGAACAGCCATAGTTGTGATGCCATGCATAGATAGAGTCGATGCCCTCGCATCCTGTCTCCTTGCGCAGACGGTTTGCCAAGCGCTCTGCGATGCCGTTCACACAACCCACAGTCGGCACGATCCACACCTCGTTGCGGATACCTACTTCACCGTTCTTTCTCACATAGCCATTGAATGTGCGGTGGTCGTCCTTGATGTTGAGCTCTTCGTCGACCGGATTATAGGTGTAGGTGAGTGTACCAGCAAGATTGGTCTTGAGGTTGTTCTCGTTTACCCATTCACCCGACTTGAGGTCTTTCTTTGCGTGACCGATAGGGTAGCCATATTTAATGATGTTTGTTCCTTCGGATGCGTCGTTGATGAGCACCTTGTGGCCGGCAGGTGTGTCTTGAAGCAATGTGATTTGCTTGCCGTCTACTTCAATGGTCTCACCCTGCTTGAACGGGCGCAGACATACAACCACTGAGTCTGCAGGGTTGATTTTAATGAATGATGATTTGTTCATATGTAGTTTGGTTTAAATTTGAGTTCTGCGATAAAATGCCAAGTTCTCCTTTGTAAGCAGTTCTATAGGCATATAATTAATAGGTGTAACTTTCTTCTTTAGCACGATGGCACGGAACAGTGCTTCCACGCAATAGTAGCCTTGCATGTAGGCATGTTGAGCAATGAGAAACGAGACACTGCCTTCTCTGAGGCATTCCGCATTCTTTTCCATGACGTCGTATCCCATGATTTGCACGTTCCGACGATTGGTGCGCAACAAGAAGTCGCCGACAATGTGAGCTTTAGAGTTCAGCGTGACGCAATGATGCACCTGTGGGTTTTTGGAGAAATAGTCTTCCATGATGTGGTCATATTCCTTTTTCGTCCCCTCAAGTGGCAGGTCCAGTTCCGTGATCTTTACTTCAGGGAAGTGGTCGTGCATATAGTGGCGGAATCCCACTTCGCGGTTGTCTTGCTGCTTGCTGGCCACCTTTCCGTCCTTCATTTGCTTCATCAGCATGATTTCCGTCTCCTTGAATGCCACAAGCATCAGCATCTTGGCTGCGAAATATCCACTGCAAAAGGAGTCTTGTCCGTAGAAGGCGAGGGGATGCAAGTCGGGCATGTAGGAGTCTAACATAACGAAAGGGATGTTACGCTCGTGCATAATGTCGGTGAAACCCCGTGTAGCCTCTATATCGCTCGGCACGATAACCACCCCATCGGGATTCATCTCCAAGCATTTCTTATATTGTTCTTCAAACGTATCGTTATGGAAACGCTTGTAGTACATCATTTTTACATCAATGTGGAAGTCGCGTCGCACCTCACAAGCTTTCATCGCCCCTTCTTCCACCTCGTCCCAATAGGCTTCCGATTCGTGCTTTGGAATGATACAATAGAACGTATAAGACTTATTGTAAGCCAATGCACTGGCATAGACGTTGGGCTGGTAATTGATCTCCTGAAGCACCTTCTCCACCTTTTCACGAGCTGCTTGCGATACGTTAGGACGCTGGTGTAAGATACGATCTACAGTCCCGACAGACACGCCTGCTCTTTCCGCAATATCTTTGATTCGGATTTTTTGTGACATATTTTAATCGTGCGTTATTGTATTAATGCGTGCAAAAATACGCAAAAAGGTTGAATTGTGCGAACACACAACGGATTATTTTGGAGCTAATGCGATTTTTTCCTTTTTTTGTTTCGCCATTAAAGAAATTTGTACTATTTTTGTGCTCGCAAACGGAATAGATTAATCTATAAACAACAAAATTTATAAAAGAATGGCTAAAGTTGTTACAATGGGCGAGATCATGCTCCGCCTTTCTTCTCCAGGACAGAAGAGATTTGTACAGAGTGAAATTTTCGACGTATGTTATGGTGGTGGTGAAGCTAACGTAGCTGTGAGCTGCGCTAACTATGGTCACGATGCATACTTCGTTTCTAAAGTTCCTACACACGAAATCGGCCAGTGCGCAGTGAATGCACTCAGAAAGTTCGGTGTACATACAGACTTTATCGCACGTGGCGGCGACCGCTTGGGCATCTACTTCCTCGAGTCTGGCGCATCAATGCGTCCGTCTAAGGTTGTTTACGACCGTGCCAATAGCGCTATCGCTGAGGCAGATGCTTCAGATTTCGATTTCGATGCAATCATGGAAGGCGCACAGTGGTTCCACTGGAGCGGCATCACTCCTGCTATCAGCGACAAGGCTGCTGAACTCACTAAGCTTGCTTGCGAGGCTGCAAAGCGTCACGGTGTGACTGTAAGCTGCGACCTCAACTTCCGCAAGAAATTGTGGAGCTCAGAGAAGGCACAGAGCATCATGAAGCCTCTTATGAAATATGTAGATGTATGCATCGGTAACGAGGAAGACGCACAGCTTTGCCTCGGCTTCAAGCCAGACGCAGACGTTACTGGCGGTAAGACAGATGCTGAGGGCTACTATGGCATCTTCCAGGGCATGATGAAAGAGTTCGGATTCAAGTATGTAGTATCTACTCTTCGTGAGTCACTCAGCGCTTCTCACAATGGCTGGAAGGCTCTCATCTATGATGGCAAGGAGTTCTACCAGAGCAAGCGCTACGACATCCTGCCTATCATCGATCGTGTAGGTGGTGGTGACTCGTTCGCTGGTGGTTTGATTCACGGCATGCTCACATGGCCTGAGAACCAAGGTAAGGCACTCGAATTCGCTGTTGCAGCTTCTGCACTGAAGCATACCATCCCTGGCGACTTCAATATGATGAATGCTGCTGAGGTTGAAACATTGGCTGGTGGCGACGCTTCTGGTCGTGTACAGAGATAATTTCAGGATTTATATAACTAACGAAATGGCAAAATTTGATAAAGTTGCTGTTCTGAACAAGATTGGTCAGACAGGAATGGTACCTGTGTTCTATCACAAGGACGCAGAAGTAGCAAAGCAAGTAGTTAAGGCTTGCTATGAAGGCGGTGTACGTGCTTTCGAATTTACAAACCGTGGCGACTTCGCTCACGAGGTGTTTGAAGAAGTAGTAAAGTTCGCAGCCAAAGAATGCCCAGAGTTGGCTCTTGGTGTAGGTTCCGTTGTTGATCCTGCCACAGCTGCTCTCTATCTTCAGTTGGGCGCTTGCTTCGTAGTAGGCCCATTGTTCAATCCTGAGATCGCAAAGATCTGTAACCGTCGTCTTGTTGCCTATACACCTGGATGCGGTAGCGTGTCTGAGGTAGGTTTTGCACAGGAAGCAGGTTGCGATCTCTGCAAGATCTTCCCTGGCGATGTGCTTGGTCCTAAGCTCGTGAAGGGTCTTATGGCTCCAATGCCATGGTCTAAGCTGATGGTTACTGGCGGTGTATCTCCTGACGAAGAGAATCTTAACTCTTGGATCAAGGCAGGTGTATACTGCGTAGGTATGGGTTCAAAACTCTTCCCGAAAGACGTTGTTGCTGCCCAGAACTGGAAGGCTATCACAGACAAGTGTGTAGAGGCTCTCGGCTACATAGCTAAGGCAAGAGCTTAATACGCTATACATGATGGGTTGAGCGTGAAGTGTCGGTTGCATGATGATGCGCCTACATTTCATACTCAACCCTTTTTCTTTATATTTTTCTATGTTGAAATTAGGGACATGCCGTCATTTGAACATTGCGATAGGTATATTGTTAGTTGTTGTCGCAATGTTTTCTTCATGTTCCGATGACACCAAACAGGTGGTTAACCGCCTGAATGACATTTCTTATTCCTATCATTATCGCAACTTAGACTCAACGGCGTGCTATGCTCGACGCGCTTTGACGCTCAGTGATCGATATGATGATGGGCAAGCAGAGGCATATAACAACCTCGCTTTTGTCAGTATGGCAAGGATGAACTATGCGCTTGCCATGCAACAACTCGATAGTGTGAGCGTGAGTGACAACCAAATAGAACTGCTTGTTGCCGATGTTCAGAAGATGCGACTCTGTCAGCGGAAATCGCTTAACAAGGATTTCTATACCCACAACGAACGTGCTGTGCGCCGCATGAAACGCATTGATGAAGAATACAGCACACTCAACGACCGCAACCGCAAACGATTGGTGTATGCTCGCAGTGAGTATTACATCACCCTATCCACCTATTACTATTACGTGGGACTGGAACGCCCTTCAGTAAAGGCTATCAGTCGGATAGACGAACATGGTGAGATACAACAAGATACTGCACAATATCTAAACTATCTATATAACGTTGGCGCAGGTGGAGCCATTGTTGAAGGAGCGCAAGATTCCATCTTTCAGGCAGAGATGGACTATCTTTTCAAGTGCTACTACATCGCTTTGTATGGCGGCTATTCCTATTGGCAGGCGAACGCCTTGCAGGCTATCAGTGAACATCTGATGCAGGTGCGCTATGGAAACACGCTTCTGCAAGACAATCACGTTGCCATCAATGCCATCAATGTGGACCACATGCCAGACTCTTTGTTGGCAGGAAACTTCGCCCAACGTGCCTTGAACTTGTTCAATCAGTATGGTGATGTCTATCAAACAGCCTGTTCCTATCGCACGTTGGCACAATGTTACGAACACATAGGCGACTATTTGTCGGCATTGATATGCTTAAACGATGCCTTGAAAACGAAGAGCATCGACCAAACACCCGAATTGTTGGCGAGCATCAGAGAGCAATTCAGTGTGGTCTATTCGGCTCTTAACGATAAACCCTTGAGCGATTACAACCGCAATATTTACCTTGACTTGCAAGAGAAAACGCGTCAGGACAGATATTTAGAATCGCGTGCCGACCTGTTGTCCATCTCTGTCATGCAACTCAACTTGATGATAGGCGCCGTTGTGGTCGTTATTTTTGTCCTCATTATTCTCTTGTTCGTGTTCAACAAGCTGAAGCAAAGAGGGGAGAAAACCGATTCTCTCGCCCATTTGCTTCTGCCGTTAAAACAGTGGGAAGAGGAGAACGAACGCGCCATGCAAACCCTTGCAGAAAGAGGCGACGAGGTGAACGAGCAAATCGCTGTGGCAGGACGCGAGATTGAAACCAATCGGGTGCGCAATGTGGAACAACGAGCCAAGTTGTCGCTCGCTGTGGGTATCACTCCACTCATCGACCGCATGCTTCACGAAATAGACCGGATTAAAGAGGCAAACGAACCGCAAGACGAACAGGCTAAGCGCTATGCCTACATCGTGGAACTGATTGACAGAATCAACGAATCGAACACGATGCTCACCGAATGGATACAGTTGAGACCTGGCGAACTGAGTCTGCGCATCGAGAGTTTCCCTGTGCAATGGTTGTTTGACGTAGTGGGCAAGAGTGCTGCCGCCTTCCGCATGAAAGACATCCACTTGGTGCTTGAAGGCTCAGACGATGTGATTAAAGCCGACAAAGTGCTCACGCTATTCATGCTCAATACCATCGCCGACAATGCGCGGAAGTTTACGCCTCAAGGCGGATGCGTTACCATCCAGTCGCATGCTGAGGCTGACTATGTGGAAATATCGGTTTCCGACACGGGATGCGGCATGACAGAGGCACAGCTCGCCGCAGTGTTCGACCGCAAAACGATAGCTTACAAGAACGATACCGACAGTTTGAATGTTCATTCACATGGCTTTGGACTGATGAATTGCAAGGGTATCATTGAGCGATATAAGAAGGTGAGCGGCTTGTTCCGTGTGTGTGACATTGGCGTGGAGAGCAAACAGGGTAGGGGAAGTCGCTTCTTCTTCCGTTTGCCCAAAGGAGTTTGTCGTTTGCTTCTTGGTGTAGCTTTGGTGTTTGGAAGCAATGCACAAGCACAAAACTCCACGTTCGACATGCCGGCAGACAGCGATTTCTATGTACCCACCACGCCGCAGCAACATCCTGTGACGCTCACCGCTGCCCAACAACAGCAGTTGAACACCCTTTTAAACAAGGCAGGTGAATACTCCGACAGTGCCTATCATGCCAACATCAATGCTCGCTATGCCGACTGCGTTGTGTTTTCCGACAGTTGTCGCAAGTATCTCAATGCAGCCTATAAGGTCATCTTGCCACATGGCACCGACTTGATGGAACGTGTTGCCACCTATTCCCACGTGCCAGCGGAAATCAATTGGCTCCATCAAGGTCTGCCCATTGATTATGGAACCATACTTGAAATCAGGAACGAAACTGCCGTTGCAGCATTGGCTCTGCACGACATAGCGTTATATACCTATAATAATAAGGTATATACGCAGTTGTTCAAAGAACAGTCGGCAGACAGTTCTTTGGGTGAATACTGTTACCGAATGAAGCGTTCGGAAAACAACAAAGGCGTGGCAGTGGTGCTCCTTGTCATTCTTCTGTTGCTCATTTTCCCTGCCTACTATGTGCTCTACTTCCGTCATCGACTCTACTTCCGCTTCTGCGTGGAGCGGGTCAAGGGCATCAATGACATCTTGGTGAGCAACAAAACCGACAAGGAAAAGTTGGCGCTCATTGCCCCCATCGACATCTCGCGCTATCCCGAGGCTCTGCAAGACATCGTGAAACGACTCAAGGAAGCCTTGCAACTTTCCGTGGAAAAGACACACCAGGAGCAGACGGAAGTGGAAATGGCAGAAGACGAATTGCGTCGGGAACGGTATGAAAACGCCCGTTTGCACATCGATAACAACGTGCTCGACAACTGCATGAGTACGCTTAAGCACGAAACCATGTATTATCCGTCACAAATCCGCCAGCTAGTAGCCACCCATGATAAGGCTCTTGACGAGGTGGAAGAATTGGCGCGCTACTATAAAGACCTACATTCCATGCTGGTTATGCAGGCGATGCGACAAACCGAAGGTCGCCCCCTGCCATGCACCAGTGTCGTTGTGCACGACTTGCTACCCGCCGATACTGAGATAGAGGGCGATGATCAACTCTGCGTGGTGGGCGATGCCACCATACTTCACGAGCTATTTGTGTTGTTGCGCAAGCAGGGTGGCGGTTTGCCCATGCACGTTTCCGTGGATGGCAGTAGCAAGGACTACGTCCGATTGGAGGTTCATTTGCCCTCCTTACACATTGGTGCCGATGCGTGCCAATCCCTGTTCACGCCTCGCCGCGAGAACATTCCCTTTTTCATATGTCGCCAAATCGTGCGCGACAATGGCGAAACCACCAACCGCCGCGCATGCGGTATTGTGCCGCATCCCGCCTCCGACGGAACGGCTTGTTTCACAGTAACACTTGCTGCGGCACGGATAAACAAGAACATATACGATTAAACGAAATAACGCAATGGATAAATTCAATGTCATTATCGTAGAAGATGTGCCCTTAGAACTAAAGGGTACCGAAGGAATAATCAAGGGTGACATCCCTGAAGCACAGATTATTGGCACCGCCGACAGTGAGGTTGCCTATTGGCGACTCATCAAGCAACAGTTGCCCGAACTCGTGTTGCTCGACCTAGGATTGGGAGGTTCGACCACCGTAGGTGTCGAGATATGTCGTCAGACCAAGCAACTACACCCTTCGCTCAAGGTGCTTATCTTCACGGGTGAGATACTCAACGAGAAACTGTGGGTCGATGTGTTGGATGCTGGAGCCGACGGTATCATCCTCAAAAGCGGCGAGATGCTCACCCGTTCCGACGTAGAAAGCGTGATGAGCGGCAAGCGCATGGTGTTTAATCAGCCCATTCTCGAGCGCATTGTAGCACGTTTCAAGCGAAGTGTTGGGGCAGAGCTCATGCGCCAAGAGGCATTGGTCAACTATGAGATTGATGAATATGACGAACGTCTCTTGCGCCATTTGGCACTCGGATACACCAAGGACCAGATAGCCAATTTGCGTGGCATGCCGTTCGGAGTAAAGAGTTTGGAGAAACGGCAGAACGAGTTGGTGCAAAAGCTCTTCCCTTCAGGCAATGGCGGAATGTCGGTCAACGCCACCCGGCTAGTCACTCGAGCCATGGAACTCCATATTCTTGACATAGACAATCTTGCGGCTGATGAAGAATAACCGGCTCTTTTCGCGCATTGCTCTTGTCCTTTTGGTGGCACAGGTGCTGCTGATGTTGCTCACGTGGGTGGTCAATGCTGCTGCCCCGCAACTGCCTCTGCGCCCCATTCTTTCGCCCGAAGGACTGCGTTGGCTGTTTGGTTGCTTTGTCGACAACCTGTCATCGCCGCTGAGTGTGTGGCTCTTATTGCTGTTCATGGCCTATGGCGCCTTGCACAATAGCGGGTTGCTTCGCGCCGTGCGCACCCTGTTCTCACTAGGCAAACTGCAGTTTCGTCAACACCTAGGCTTGCGCCTTGTAGCCTTCGAAGTGGTGGTGTTCCTGCTTGTCACGGTGTTGCTCACCTGCATACCCCACGCCCTCTTGCTCAGTGTGACTGGCCACTTGTTTCCAAGTAGCTTCAGTCATGGACTCATCCCCATGCTTGCCGCCATGCTCATCATTCTTTCACTCTCCTATGGAGCGGCAAGTGGCACGGTTGACACCCTTGATCGTGCCTACGAATCTTGTGTCATCGGACTGCGTTGGCTTGCCCATCTGTTGCCCATCTATGTGCTTGCCACAGAGTTACTCTATTCCGTCGTGTTCATCTTCCGCATCGACATCGGTTTCGCATGGCTCTGAAGGTTGTGATAATCGGCTTGGAGAAGACCTCGAATAGTGTGTTTGGAGGGAGTACGAAAAAGGTGTAAAAGAATGAAAAAGGCTGCAACATATTTTGAATTATCGCACATAATCAGTAACTTTGCACACTATGAAAATAAAGATTCTTATGTTAACGGCACTGGCGGCGCTACCTTTTTTCACTGCCAAAGCCCAAAACAATAGCTATATAGAGTGTGAAGATACCTGTACACATATTCACGGTATAGACTTAAGCCATTATCAAGGCAACGTTTTCTGGGAAACTATCGGTGACAACAGTAAGATGGCATATGTGTATCTCAAGGCCACAGAGGGCGGAGACAACATTGATGCCAAGTATGAACAGAACATAGAATTGGCTCATAAGTACGGTTTGAAAGTGGGATCATACCATTTCTATCGTCCCAAAATAGAACAACAGGTGCAGTTGCAGAACTTCATGTCGCAGTGTAGACCCGGAGATCAAGACCTCATACCGATGATAGACATCGAAACCAAGAGCGGTCTTTCCACCGAAGAGTTTTGCGACTCGCTTCACAAATTCCTTGTTCTCGTAGAAAAAGCCTACAAGCAAAAACCGCTACTCTACACTTTCACCAATTTCTACAACAACTATCTCCAAGGCAAGATTAACGACTATCAGTTGATGGTAGCCCAATATACCAAGCGTGAACCCGTACTTGCCGACGACCGCGACTTCATCATGTGGCAGTATACGGGCAAGGGGCACATCAATGGCGTGAATGGCTATATCGACAAGAGCCGCTTCATGGGGCAACATTCGCTCCGCGAAATACGCTTCAGACACCGTTAGCAATCTCGCGTGAGGCACGACGCCTACTGCGTAATGCGCGAGAAAAACAGGAGAAACAAGCAGAAGAATTCACAAATAAACAAACAACAATAATTTATTAAGCACGATGGCAATCATAAAATGTCCTGAATGTGGACACCAAATCAGCGACAAAGCACCGGTATGTCCCAGTTGTGGCGTACAGATAGCTAACCATATCGTCAAATGTCCTCAGTGTGGCGATATCTATTTCAAGGAGCAACTCACCTGTCCCAATTGTCACTACACCCCCGGACAGCAGCCTGTGGCACAGCCCGAACAGCCTGCGGCTCCCGTAGTTCCACAGCCTGCACCCGTCAAAAAGCCCGTGACGCCTCCCGTTCCTCCCACACCACCAAGCGCTGGAGAGGGCACTGACAAACCGCAACCCAAGAAGAGCAAGACCGTGCTCATCGTTTCCCTTTGCATTGCCGTGTTGCTTTGCGGCGTGTTGTTGTATGCCTATAAAGACGCACAGAGCAACAAGGAAGGCGACGCCTATGAGTTTGCCATCAACAGTTCTGACTCCACCGTGTTGAAAGACTATCTCGAGCACTATCCCGATGCCCCTGAAGACCATCTTACCGCTATCAACGAGCATCTGCAGCAGTTGCGCCAAGGCGACACCGAATGGACCAATGCGCTGGTCAGCAATTCGAAATCGTCCCTTCAAGCCTATCTTGACAGTCATCCAGACACGCCTCACAAGGGAGAAATCATGCACAAAATCGACTCGATAGACTGGGCGCAGGCATCGGCAGAAAACACATTGGATGCCCTTCAAGCCTATCTCTCCGACCATGCCAACGGCGAATATGTGGACGATGCACAGGCTGCCGTCAAGCAGCTCAAGACCAAGACCGTATCGCCCGACGAGCAGTCGCGTGCGCAAGCTGTTATCCACCAGTTCTTCCAAAGCATCAATAGTCATTCTGAAGCGAGCTTGCTCAACACACTTGAGGTGACGCTCTCTTCGTTCTTGGGCCGTCCTAACGCTACCCAACAAGATGCAGTGGACTTCATGAACAAGCAATATAAGGAAAACGTACAGTCCGTCACTTGGCGTTGTTCAGGCTTCAAGGTGAGCAAGCGCGAGGTGGGCGACGAACAATATGAATACACGGTCAACTTCAATGCCGTGCAGGAAGTGAAACACGAAGACAATTCTCCCGAAAAAATCAGCACCTACCGCTCCGTGTTCAAGGTTTCTCCCGAAGGGCTGATTTCGTCAGTAGACTTCACGAAGATCAACAATTAACCGACGCAGATCGTCAACTTATAAAACCCGACAAAGCCGTTTCCCCACAAGGAGACGGCTTTGTTTGTTTCTAAGACTATCGTTTGTCAATCGTAAGAGGCAGAGTTATGGGTGCTAACACTGCCTCTTATGGTAACGCTCACGCATTGCTGCTTTTACTCATCGAGCGTGACATGAATTTTTCCACACATCTGTGCAAACGGACAAGTCTTGCATCGCTCCAAGTCGCACGTGGGTTGAAAGGGCTTCTCTGGCTCAAAAATCTCCGTGAGCAGGGCGGTGAGGTTCTCTCGATAGCCCTCGGCATAGTCGGCTATGTCGTTGATGGGCTCCTTGTCGAAGCACAGTGTGGGGTCGTAGTTTTTTGCCCCAGCATGCTGAATGAACAACAGGGCGGGCGACACGGGATAGTTGCCCGCATTCTCTTCCAGCGATTGGCGCACGATGGCACTATAGAGCATGGCTTGCAAATAGTAGTCGCTGTGGTTGGGAATCTTCATGGGGTTGAACACGTCTTCCGGTGCTTTCAGGGGTCTCGGGGCGCTCGATGAGGTCTTGTAGTCAATTACCCGTAAGCGCGGTGCGGCGTGCTGGGTGTCTATCTCGTCGAGGCGGTCTATGGTTCCGCCCACTTTGACGGTGCGATGCCCCTCGCTTGTGGTGATGTCGATGCTGTCTTCCACGGGATATTCCAACCCACGGATGGTGAAAGGCGTGAGGCGCATGTCGATGCGAAGCAACTGCACCAAGTATTGCAAGATGACCTCTCGGTTGAGCAGTTGCAGTCCGTTGTATTCCGGCCTATATTTGCTGCCCGGTTTCAGTTGGAACAAGCAGTCTTCAAAGGCTCTATCAATGATGGGCAGCAACTGTTCGGGGTGTTTCACATAGGGCTCAAAGTCTGCCTCGTGGAGTGTGCCGTTGATGCGTTGT
>CAVKQP010000023.1:11773-16353 GCA_963658165.1 Clostridium sp. CAG:302
TCCGCTGCACGATGGAATATGTTGCCAAACATGCGGTTGTCTATGGTGTCTACATCGTTTTGGTCGGGCTCGCGCAGTTGGCATACATAGGTGTAGAAGAATCGAAGCGGACAACGCAGATAGCTATTGATAGCCGTCGGCGAAAGGCAAAACTCAGAGCCGATGGCACGCAGGCGATTCATCACCAGTTCATCTTTTTCCACGTCAGACGGTTCGCGTGTGCCCGTAGACTGCCCCGCTTGCAGGGTTAGACGCTTCACGGGGTGCTGGCTCTCCACAAGAATCTGGAGCATGAAGCGGCTCATCTCACCCGTGTTGCTACCTTCTGTGCTGTTGTTGTAGCAGATGGTCACATCTGTGGCGCGCTGAATGAGCGAGTGGAAATAGTAACTGTAGATAGCCACCTTGTTTTCCACCGTGGTCAGTCCGTATGCTTTGCGTATGGCGTGGGGGATGAATGAGGCATCGTTCACACCCTTAGGCAGGTTGCCTTCGTTGCACGAAAGCAGCAGCACATGGTCGAAATCGAGGTTGCGGGTTTCGAGTACGCCCATCATCTGAAGCCCCACGGCAGGTTCGCCATGGAAGGGAATGGTGGTGCTCTCTATCACTTGGGTGAGCAGTCGGGCAAAGGTGTTCACATCGATAGCCAGTTCGCCCGATGCAAACAAGTCGGCAAAGGGGGTGAGCAACGTGTACATGCGGAACACAGACTCCTGAAATAGCGGGTCGTTGTTCTCGTTTCCGCCTTGCGCCACGTGCCCCAAGAGCGACTGTAGTGCGGCGGTAAGTTCATCCAAATGGGTGCAGTCTACGGGGGCGAAGAACCTGTTTAATCCTTCCGTGCTATTCATCTCATCCTCAGACGGATAATATTTATGCTCGTTGTTGAGGTGTTTCATCACATCTGCTGCGTCTTTACACACATATCGGGCATAGGGATGCCGCAGCACAAGGTTGATGAAGTGGAGCAGATAACGGTGTCGGTCGGGCTGATGACCATCGGTGTGGAGGGCGATAAACTGTCTGACGAGCGATGCCACAGGGGTGTTGGCGAGGGGATAGCCGAGCGTTACGTTCAGGTCGGTCACCTCGTCGGGTAAGCAGTGGATGGCAGTCTTGAGCAACGACTCGTCGCAGAGCACGATGGCAGTGCGGTTGCCGTCATCCATACGACTATTGTCCTTGAGCCAGTCGCTGATGTAGCGTGCCTGGATAGTCTCCGTGGGAGCCGACACGTAGGTCACGTTCTTGGTTTTTTCCATCTGTCTGTAGACGGCGGCGTTGGCCCTGTCGAGTTCGTTGGGATAGTCTGCCAGATATTGCGCTATGTAGCGTCCGGCTTCGCCCAGTTCTGGGTTGGCATTTTCGGAAGGCATATAGCTATCGTCGAAATCCCAGTAGAAGCGAGCCTTGCCCTGCCGCTTGATTCGGGTGAACAACTGTTGCTCCACTCTTTGCAGCATGTTGAAGCCCACGAAGATATAGGTGTTATACTTGAATTCCGTGTCGGCAGCCTCAGCCACCTCACGGTAGAGGGCACCCTCGTAGGCGAGACCTTGGTCTGCCAACTGGCTGTTGAACCGATGATAGATGTCGGCAAAGTGGCACCATAGCTGCAGAAAACGCTGCTTCAACTGGCTGTCTTTGTCGTCGAGCACGCAGTGGAAGAAGCGTTCCAACAACGCCATCTGTTCGTCAGAGAGATAACTCAGGTCATCCAACTCGTGTATGTCGCGCAGGTTGGCGAACACCTGGTCGGCGTCAGCCATATTCTTGTCGATGTCGTCGAAGTCGGCGAGCAACAGTTGTCCCCAGCCATAAAACTTGTCGAGAGTTTCTTCGATGCCTGTCTCAGCCACGAATGCGCGGTGCAACTCGCACACCAATTTCAGTGGATTTGCCACTGTGCGTTGGCTATGTTGGCGAAACAGGTCGCTGATGGTGATGTAGTGCGGACTCCATACAGGGTGGTTAGCATGGCGAGCCAATGCTTGGTTGAGAAAGAGCGACGCACGCTTGTTGGGGAAAACCACAGCCACATGACTGAGGTCGGTGCCGTGTTTGGCTATGATATCTTGGGCTACGAATTCGAGAAAAGTCTGCATTTCCATGTGTATGAGGTTACTATTTGTTCGTTGTTGATTCACTGACCGCCACCAAGCGGTTCTGATTGACATACCAGAGATATCCCTTCACTTGGGGATAGTCCATCTGTCGGAGCAGCTGCATATAGCCGCTCACCTGCAGGGAGTGCTCGGGGCGAGGCTGACCAAACTTGAAATCGACCACGCACGTCTGCTTGCCGTCGCTCACCACGCGGTCTGGACGATACTCCACGGTGCGTCCGTTCTCTGTGGTCAAGATGGTACACTCGTTGAACACGCGCCACTTTGGGGCGAAAAGGGCTGCCACTTCAGGGTTTGCCATGCCCTTGTCGATGGCTTGGCGCACATCGTCGGGAGTGATGCCCACACCATAGACGGTGCCTTCTTCCTCGAGTTCAGCCATCACCCGTGCTATGTCGTTGCGCGTTTCTATGCGTGAGAAGATGGCGTGGAGCACATTTCCAAGGTTGATGTAGTGCGTGCGACTGGTCGTATCGTCATCGTCCTCACCACGGGTGAAGGCAATGCTCTTGTTGCTCTGGCGGAATTCCACGGGTACAGCGTGCGTGTGCACATGCAGCCGATGGACGGCAGCGGGTTGCAGGAAGACGTTTTCCGTGCGCTTGGCTTGCTTTTTTCCCTCCACGTGGAGCTTTCCATAGCGGAAATACATCCTTTGTTCTTCCTCCTCCGCATTGTTGGTGTCGTCCACAAAGTCGGCACCCGGCAACGCGTCGACAAGCTCGGGTAACACTTGGGCGATACGCATGCTGCGCGAGTTGCTGTTGTCAAGCCGTCCGAAAACGAACAGATTGTGACTAGCGCGGGTAAATGCCACATAGAGCAAGTTGAGGTTGTCCACCATGTTTTGCAGCCTTTCGTGCTTGTAGTCAGCTTCATAGATAGAACCCACAAGTTTTCCGCTATAGTCCACGGGTACCATGGGCAGGGCGTCAAAGGGCGCCTGACGGGGTTCACACCATAGTGTGTCGCCAGTGATCTCCAACTTCCAATCACAGAAAGGCAGGATGACATTGTCATATTCGAGTCCTTTACTCTTGTGCACCGAAACGATTCTTATGCCGTCAGACACATCGCTCTGGATGCTGTTGGTGCAATAGTCCTCGTCCCACAAGTGCAGAAAGTTGGCCACATCAGCCACGTTGTCGGTCAGATAGTTGCCCACCAGATCGTAGAAAGCGCAGATGAAGGCACTCTCTTCCGACAGTCTGTCGAGTCGAAACAGTTGGTAGATGCGGTCCACCATGTCGGCAAAGGGCATGGTGGTGAGTGTTTCACGTTCGCTGACAAATGCTTCGGGGAGTAGCGTGTCGAGTTCTTGTCCCGACGCGAAGCACTGGCTGTCTGTGAGTTGTGTGCCTCCAATGGCTTGCCAATACTTCACAAGCGTGGCGAGCGCCAATCTGTCGTCGGGTTGTACGAGCGTGCGCAGCACATTGATGATGAGGCATACGGCTTGCGAAGAGTTGAGGCGGAAGGCTTCGTCAGACACGATGGTCACCTCGGGCATGCGCTGCGATATCCAGTCGGCGATAAGGGGGATGTGCTTATTAGAGCGCACCAAGATGGCTATCTGGCTCTGCTCGATGTCTTCGGAGAGCAATCGGCGTATGGTGTCTTCCACTTCTTGGCACATGATATCTTGATTTTCGCCCTTGTTGAGCAGTGTTACTTCGACCAATCCTTCCGGTCGGTTGTCGGGCAATTGCTGTTCTACGTCGGCGTAAGCCTTCGCTATCTGTTCCGATTCGGCATTGTCTTCATTGCTGAGCAGGTCGGTTTCCTGCTTGCTGGCTATGGTGAAAAAGGCGTTGTTGAACCTCACTACAGCTTGACTGGAGCGATAGTTTGTGGTCAGCGAGGTGATGTTCAGTTGGTCGTCTGGGTGTTCAAACTGCCGTTCTATGTTGTTGAGCAACTGCCAGTCGCCCGACCGCCAGCGGTAGATGCTCTGTTTCACGTCGCCCACGATGAGCGATCCTTGTTGCTGGTGGCTCATACATTCATCGAGCAACACCTTGAAGTTCTTCCACTGCACGGTGCTCGTGTCTTGAAACTCGTCGATCATGATGTGCTCAAGTCGGCTTCCTATCTTTTCATAAATGAATGGCGAGTCGCTCACACCGGCAATGAGCTGGTGGAGCAGGCTTTGGGTGTCGCTCAGCAAGAAGCGGTTGTCGTCGGCGTTGAGTTGTGTCACCTTATTGCTAATGGCCTTGAGCAAGCGCAGTTGGTTGATGTGGCGTAGGGTTAGGTCGGCAGAAAGATACTGCGAATAGAGCCGTTGTCTCAGTTGTTCACCATTGCAAAGCTGTTCGGTCAGTTCTGCGGCAATACTTTCTATCGCCATTTTCGTCTCCTTAGGAAGTTTTCCTTTGACCCATTTCTTAGGGTCTTCCATGGCGGCAGCCACACGGATGCCAGTGGCAGAAGAGGGGTTTAGGTCGCCGT
>CAVKQP010000024.1:0-16252 GCA_963658165.1 Clostridium sp. CAG:302
CAAGGTAACTGGTGCACACACTTATGGAGGTCATGGAGAACAGATGGCTGTTTTCGCTTCTCAAGTAAAAGTAGACGGCAAGCCTTTGGCTGATATGGGGCTTTCTGCAGAACGTTGGGAAGAAATCAAGCACCACACCGTGCAGGGTGGTTCCAACATCATCAAACTGCGCGGACGTAGTTCTTTCCAAAGCCCTGCCTATAACGCTGTAAAGATGATTGAGGCTGCCATGGGTGGCGAAAAGTTCACACTGCCAGCAGGTTGCTATGTAAACCACGACTCACTTGGTTTCAAGAACGTAATGATGGCAATGCCTACAACAATTGACAAAACAGGTGTACACTTCGTTGAGCCTACAGGTACAGAAGACGAACTTGCAGCTCTCAACAAATCATACGAGCATCTCTGCAAGATGCGTGACGAGATTGTTGAGCTTGGCATCGTTCCTCCAGTAGCAGAATGGACAAAGATGAATCCAAACTTGTAAATCAATCCTCCCAAATACAAACAAGAGGGTGTGTCAAAACTGGCACACCCTCTTTTTATGCGTAACATCCCGACTTTCTCAAGTCTGGACCTTGTTTTTCCAAAGTTCCATAGAAAAAAACGCACTAGGCTGCATTAGCCATCGCACCCTAGTGCATTTTTTAATGGATTCAAGGTCAAGTAAAACAGGATAACCAAGACACACTCGATTATCCTGTATAAGATTTATTTACTCTTAAACTTTTCAGCCTGCTGGCGAATTAAGTCAGCGTCGTTGAAATAGTCTATACGCATCGCTTTTCTCACCTCATCCATCGTCTGAGCAGCTATTTCACGAGCTTGCTCCGTACCTTTTTTCAAGATATTGTAGATTTCAGGGATGTCTTGCTCATATTCATGCCGACGTTGACGCATGGGTTCGAGCATATTATTGATAATCGTATTGAGGAATTTTTTGCACGTTCCGTCTCCTATTCCGCCCTTCACATAATGTTCCTTCAGTTCATCAAGGTTGTGGTATTCAGGCCAATAGTTGGCAAAATCGTCGTCGCAACTAAACGCCTCGAGATAGGTGAATACTGCATTCCCTTCCAAATGCCCAGGATCGTCCATGCTCATACGAGGTTCTCCATTAGACATCTTCTTCACCTTTTTCCAAACGTCTTTCTCAGAATCACTCAAATAGATGCAGTTGCCCAAACTCTTGCTCATTTTCTCCTTCCCATCTGTTCCAGGCAGACGACGTGCTGTGGCATTCTCTGGAAGAAGAATTTCTGGTTCAACAAGCACTGGAGCATATGTCTGATTGAATCGGCGCACCAATTCTCTCGTCACCTCAAGCATAGGTTCCTGGTCTTCTCCAGCAGGTACTGTTGTTGCCTTAAACAGCGTTATATCGGCAGCCTGACTCACAGGATAACAAAAAAAGCCGAGGGGTATATTTGCTTCGAAATTGCGCATCTTGATTTCCGTCTTGACCGTCGGATTGCGCTGAACACGCGACACTGTGATGAGGTTCATCAGATAGGTGGTCAATTCTGCCAATTCTGGAATTTGGCTTTGAATAAACAACGTGCACTTCTCTGGATCAAGGCCTGCAGCCAAATAATCCAAAGCTACCTCTATTATGTTTTGGCGGATTTTCTCCGGATTGTCTGCATTGTCGGTCAGTGCCTGTACGTCTGCCATAAACACAAACATGTGATCATAGCCGCCCTCATTTTGTAATTGTACACGACGACGGAGTGAGCCAATGTAATGCCCTAAATGCAACTTGCCGGTTGGACGGTCACCGGTCAGAATAATCTTTCCCATAAGAATATATCGTTTTCTTTTAATTTCTTGTACCTTGCAAAGGTATGATGATTTGTAGAAGTATTCTAAATCTAAAATACTGAAACTTACTTCACCACCTTACAATAATCCTCCTTACGTGGTTTGGGAGCATGAGTTCCCCCAGTCTCTTCATATCCTAAAGAAAGAGCGCCAATGCCCACTATGCCATCGGGTAATCCGAATTGTTTCATCAGTTGTTTGCCTCGTTCCGTAGAAAACATAGCGTCTTCACGATTGATCCAACAAGAAGCCAAGCCTATGCTGTGGGCTGCTAGCATCATCGATCCAAGCACCAAACTTCCGTCCTTCACATTGTTCGAAGATGCTTCCGATGCGAACACTAACACAAGAGTCGGAGCTCCATAATACGGATCAGAATCTGTCCCCATTACTTCCGCATTCATCTTGCGCAACTCGTCACAAATATCTTTGTTCTGCACCGCTACAATATATGGATCTTGTTTACCCATCGCCGTAGGAGCCCAAGTACCTGCTTCAAGTACTGTACGGAGCTGGTCATCAGAAATCTGTTCCTTCTTATACTTACGACAACTTCTGCGCTCACGAATCGCTTTCAACACTTCATTTTCCATCATATCATTTTCTTATTAATACTTTTCCGATTAACCAGTAAAGAGAGCACTTAAAATGGTATAGCCTCAAAGGCAAGTGAGGTATATACTCACGTAGAATAACCACAAGACTCAGTTTCTTACAGTTTCACTTCCTCCAAAATCCGCTCCACAGCGCCTGTGCACTGTTTCACATAGGCACCTGCTGCGGCACCACTGCGACTAAGAAACTCATCATCGGTCATCATTCGGTTCATTAAACGATTGAACTGTTCCTCGTCACAAACTTCAAACCCTCCTTTTGACGCCAACAAATCTCGAGCTTCCTGGAAACGTTTATTATTAGGGCCAAAGAGAACTGGTACATTCCATACTGCCGCCTCAAGCACATTGTGAATGCCAACGCCAAAGCCTCCGCCCACATATGCCACTTCACCATAATGATAGATGCTTGAAAGCAATCCGTAGCAATCTATAATTAAACATTCGGCTTCTGCTACATTTTCCTCAGAGGCTTGAGTATAGCGCACCGTTTTGCGGTCGAGTTTAGATAAAATCTGCTGAATATGTTCTTCACTGATGACGTGGGGTGCAATGATAAGTTTCCATTCTTTATGTTCATTGAAGAATTTGATAAACAAATCTTCATCTGGTTGCCAACTACTACCTGCCACAAACACCTTATTTTGTTGCTTGAAAGCTTCTACCAGAGGCAAACGCTTCGCTTGCTCCGCTATTTGCAGTACTCTGTCGAAACGAGTATCACCCGTTATTTCTACACTTGTAATGCCTATTTTTGCGAGCAACTGACGGCTTTCTTCATTTTGCACAAAGAAGCGAGTAAAGCATTTTAACACCCGAGCATATTGTCTACCATAAGGACGGAAAAATATTTGATCAGGACGGAAAATACTTGACACACTATAGACGGGAACACCTCGATGTTTCAAGATATGGAGGTAGTTATACCAAAATTCATACTTAATAAAAAAAGCCATGCATGGCCTTATGGCACGCAAGAAACGCAATGCGTTGGTCGGCGTGTCAAGCGGCAAATAGCAGATGATATCTGCCCCCTCATAATTCTTGCGTACTTCATAGCCCGAAGGCGAAAAGAAGGTAAGCAATATCTTATATTCAGGATGCGACTTCCGTAGATGTTCCATCAACGGGCGTCCCTGTTCAAATTCGCCCAATGAAGCGGCATGAAACCACACATACTTTGCCGATGGGTCTACTTGTTCGCGCAGTACCTTAAAGGCACGGCGTTCACCGATAAACATCGTCCTCACCTTTTTGTTGAAAAGGCTATAGAGCATCACACCGAGTTGGTATATGTATATCGCTAAAGTGTACACGCTTATTCTAATGGTTTTGTGAGCTATTGAAAGGGGTTATTTCAGTACCTCAACGGCACGATGTAAACGCTTCAATGTTTCTTCCTTTCCAAGGAAAGCCGAGATGTCAAACATGCCAGGTCCTTTGCCAATGCCCACAAGAGCAAGGCGGAAAGCATTCATCACATCACCTAGTTTATATCCTTTCTCTTCTACCCACTTCATCACAACGGGTTCCTGACCTTCAACACTAAAGTCGTCAATACCATCAAGCACCTCAGCGAGTTCGGTCATCACCTTTGCAGAATCTTCTTTCCAGCGCTTGCGCACTGTCTTTGCGTCATATTCTGACGGCGCTATAAAGAAGAATGAACAAAGGTCCCAAAGTTCCTTCACGAAGCTCACACGATCTTTCATCATCGACACAACTTGTGTGATGCGCTCCAACGACTCGTCTACTCCATTGCCTGCTACGATGGGAGCAAAAAGGTCGGCAATTTCTTCATTGCTTTTACGGAGGATATATTCATGGTTGAACCATGCTGCTTTCTGATAGTCAAAGCGTGCACCCGACTTGGAACATTTGCTGATATCAAATGCCTCAACCAACTCATCAAGAGAGAAAAGTTCTTGTTCGGTACCAGGATTCCAACCCAAAAGTGCCAAGAAATTAACAACAGCCTCGGGGAAATAGCCGCTCTCACGATAACCTGACGAGACTTCACCCGTCTTGGGATCATGCCATTCAAGTGGGAACACAGGGAAACCAAGACGATCACCATCACGTTTTGACAGTTTACCCTTGCCTTCAGGTTTCAAAAGCAATGGAAGGTGAGCAAAACGGGGCATGGTTTCTTCCCAACCAAAGGCCTTATAAAGCAACACATGGAGAGGTGCACTGGGCAACCACTCTTCGCCGCGAATCACATGAGTAATCTCCATCAGATGATCGTCTACAATATTCGCAAGATGATAAGTAGGCAGTTCATCTGCACTCTTGTATAGCACCTTGTCATCAAGAATATCACTCATGATGCGCACATCACCACGGATAAGGTCGTCCACATGTACAGCCACACCGGGTTCTATCTTGAAGCGAACCACATATTGCTGATGGTCTGCAATGAGGCGCTCCACTTCTTCTTTGGGAAGCGTGAGCGAATTACGCATCTGCATACGGGTATGGGCATCATATTGGAAGTTTTGTATCTCTTGACGTTTGGCTTCCAATTCTTCTGGCGTATCAAAAGCAATATAAGCTTTGTCTGCGTCTAGCAACTGCTTGACGTACTTCTTGTATATCTCACGACGTTCGCTCTGCCGATAAGGACCATGCGAACCACCAAAACTTACGCCTTCATCAAAATTGACACCAAGCCACTTGAAAGATTCTATGATATATTCTTCCGCTCCAGGAACAAAACGGTGAGAATCCGTATCCTCAATTCTAAATACAAAATCACCGCCATGTTGACGTGCAAAGAGATAATTATAGAGCGCTGTTCGCACGCCGCCTATATGCAATGGTCCCGTAGGACTTGGGGCGAAACGCACCCTTACTTTTCGTTCTGCCATCCTATTAATAATGTAGATAAGATTTTATTTTTTGCAAAAGTACTGTTTTTTTTGCACATTAGCGTATTTTTTTAGTATTTTCGCAAAGTAAAAACGATAACAGACTGTTTATGATTAAAATCAACCGACCAGATAACGCCTTCTGGCGTAAGTTCTTCACGCGACTGGCTATCATCATTGCCACCGTGACCATTATCGTTTGGTTCCTGCCGAGAAACGAAAAAACACAATTGCGCTACGACATAGGAAAGCCTTGGATGTACAGTTCTTTCATCGCCAAGTTCGACTTTCCCATCTACAAGACCGACGATGCGATCAAAGCCGAGCAAGACTCCTTGCTCCGCACCTTCCAACCTTATTATAATTATAACCCCATTATTGAACAAAAAGAAATCGCCAAATTTCGGGAAGATTTCAAGGACGGCATTCCCGGTCTACCCTATTCATATATAGATCTCATCGTGTCCCAACTGCATAAATTGTATCAGCAAGGCATTATGGACACGCCCGACTACACGCAGATGGTCAAAGACACGACCAATATGATACGTGTGGTAAACAGGAAAAGTGCTACAAGCACACAGATTACCAACATCCATTCATTGTTGGCAGCCTATGAACTGATCTTTTCTAACGATGCATTATCCAAGCAAAGACACATCTTGCAACGGTGTAATCTGAATGAATACATAGATCCAAACTTGATCTATGATAAAGACAAGAGTGAGGCGGAAAAAAGCGACATCCTCAGTGGCATTCCCATTGCCAGCGGCATGGTGATGAGTGGGCAGAAAGTGATAGACCGCGGAGACATCGTGGACGACTATACCTATCGTGTTCTCAATTCTTATGAGAAAGAGATGCAACGTCGTGATGCCTCTACCAAGGAAGAGATTTCGACCATTGTGGGGCAGACCATCTTCGTTGCCATTCTTGTACTCCTGTTCACGCTCTATCTCGGACTATTCCGCAAAGACTATTTCGACAAGCCTCGGAGCATTGCCATGCTCTACGTGATGATCACCATCTTCCCGCTGCTCGTATCACTGATGATGGAACACAATGTGTTCAGCGTCTACATCTTGCCCTTTGCCATGGCCCCCATTTTCATCCGGGTCTTCATGGATTCGCGCACGGCATTCATCTCCCATGTGACCATGGTGCTCATTTGCGCAGCGGCCGTGAGATATCAATATGAATTTATCATTGTGCAATTGGTCGCCGGACTTGTCGCTATTTATTCACTGCGCGAGTTGTCAAAGCGTGCACAAGTGTTCAAGACTGCCATCCTCGTGACCATTTCAAGTATGATCACATTCTATGCACTACAGTTGATGCAAGACAATGATGTGGTACAGCTTGATTGGACCATGAACTATCACTTCCTTGTGAATGGCATCCTCTTGCTGCTCGCCTATCCCTTGATGTATCTTATAGAAAAAGCATTCGGTTTTATCAGCATCGTAACGCTCATCGAGTTGTCAGACACGAACAAGGACCTCTTACGCCGACTGAGCGAGGTGGCCCCTGGCACCTTCCAGCACTCCATCACCGTAGGTAATCTCGCAGCAGAAATAGCCAACAAAATCGGAGCTAAGAGTTTGATGGTGCGTACAGGAGCGCTCTATCATGACATCGGCAAGATGGTGAATCCTGTGTTCTTCACTGAAAACCAAGCTGGAGTAAACCCCCACGACAATATGTCGTACACAGAAAGTGCACAAATCGTGATTAGCCATGTGACCGAAGGGTTGAAACTCGCCGAGAAATACAACCTGCCTGCCGTCATCAAGAACTTCATACTCACCCATCACGGAACTGGAATGACCAAGTTCTTCTACATTTCTTATAAGAACGAGCATCCCGACGAGCCCATAGACAAGAGTCTGTTCACATATCCAGGTCCCAATCCATTCACTCGCGAACAAGCGTTGCTCATGATGGCAGATGCGGTGGAAGCCGCATCACGTTCTCTCCACGTCTACACCGAACAAAGCATCAGCGAATTGGTCAACAGAATTATTGACGGACAAGTGGCTGATGGATTTTTTACCGAATGCCCTATCACATTCCGCGACATTTCCATAGCCAAACAAACCTTGATTGAACGTCTAAAAGCCATCTACCACACCCGTATCTCCTATCCTAAATTAAACAGTGATAAGGAAGCTTAGAACAATTAAGGGTAAGAGTAGAACAAATCATTGCACACCCATTAGCCCTTTTGCGCAAGAAATGCATCGAATTCTTGCACAAAAGGGCATTTTCGTGCAGTAATAATCAAAACATTTGTTAATATCTATTAAACAAAGAGGGTACTTAATGGAAAAATAGAACACATTAGATACCTTTGCAACCAATTTTCCAAAGTAATCATAAATGAACAAGTTTAAATTAGCCCTTTCGGCACTTTTTGTATGTTCCAATTCTGCCATATGGGCAGGAGGTTTACTCACCAACACAAATCAGAACGTAGCGTTCAACCGAATGATGAGCCGTGAGGCTTCTATCGGAATTGACGGAGTTTATTACAACCCTGCCGGTGTGGCATTCCTTAGTGATGGTCACCATCTTTCTATCAATTGGCAGTTGGCATACCAAACACGAACCATCAAGAACGATTTTCCATTGTTCACCAACAACGTAAACAACCCAACCACTCCACGCGAATTCAAAGGAAAGGCTTTTGCACCCGTTATTCCTTCTTTGCAATATGCCTACAACAAGAACAAGTGGTCGTTTCAAATCAATTTCGCACTCACCGGGGGTGGAGGCAAATGTACATTTGACAATGGGCTAGGTTCTTTCGAAAAGATTGTTTCAGAAACAGCAGTCGGTGCATGCGGTTTGGCATCGGCTGTAGACCGAGCCATCGGAGCAGCCACAGGAAATCCCACCTACTCCAACTTTTCAAGCGACCAAATGCTCGGTGCTGCAGGAAAGTATAGTTTCAATAGCTATATGCATGGTCGTCAATACTATTATGGACTGCAACTGGGCGCCGCATACAAGATGAATGACAATCTGAGTTTTGCACTCGGAGTACGAGGTGTCTATGCACTTTGTAGCTACTATGGTTATGTGAAGGATATCAAGGTGGGCAACTTACCGCTTTATCAGATGATTGATGCCACGAAACCAGAATCAGCAAACATTGAATTGAGTTGCGACCAAAGCGGTGTGGGTTTCACGCCTATCATCGGCATCGACTATAAGACTGGGAAGTTCAATTTTTCCGCAAAATATGAGTTTAAGACACGCATCCGTCTGAAGAACAAGTCGGTGAATCAAGCTCCCAGCATCGGCAACTTACCAGGAAGACTCATGGAACTCGGTGTTCCGCAAGCGGTCTTAGCATCTGAGTCAGTAAGTGGAGCTATGACAAGTTTGAAAGCCCAGTTTGACACAAAACTAAACGAAGCCATTGGCGAATATGAAGATGGGCAGAAAATTGCAGGTGACATTCCTGCCTACCTGACACTTGGAGCAGGCTACAAGCCCATTGACGCACTTCGCATCAATATAGGTTTCCACTGGTTCGATGACAAACATGCTACCTCATACAACAACCGTAACAAGTTATTGAAACGCGGTACTATTGAGATGAATGCTGGTGTGGAATACGACATTAATAAGAAACTGACGGTCAGCACGGGTTGGCAAAACACGAACTATGGTCTATCTGAAGAATACATGGACGACAAATCGTTCGTAACGAGTTCAAACTCTGCTGCCATTGGCGGTGTGTACCATATCAACAAGAAGATGGATTTGAACGTTGCCTACTTCCATACATTCTATAGCCATATGAAGGCTTCAACATCGGAACAGTTGTCAGCCACAACAACGATAGACTACAAGGCAGACTATACACGCAACAACAACGTGTTTGCCGTAGGACTTGACATTAATTTCTAAACACAAACATTCATAACTGCAAGAAGGGCACCGCTACGCAAACGGTTGCCCTTCTTTAATTTGTTCTGCATCTATTACTCGGGATCTACATCATAATACATCACCAAGGCACCATAATGAGAATCTTTAAGCATATCCACCTGAGCCTTGCAGAGATACTGTTTGACCAAGTTTAAGTCAATGCCGTTCTCCAATTTAAGCATCACCTTGCGGATATGCATCGTCATCACTTTGGACACTGAAGGTTTGTCTGGGCCGAGCACCCTACCACCAAACCAACGGCGCAAACGAGTTGCCAATTCGGCACTAGCCGTTTCAACCACACTGTTATGACGATGTTTCACATAGACGTATACCAAATGATAGAACGGAGGATAGTGAAACGCTCGACGCTCTTCAAGAAGGTCATGAAAGAATGAGTCATAATCGTTGTGCACCACCTGTCGGATAATAGGCAACTGCGGACTGCGTGTCTGCAATATCACCAAACCGCGTTTTCCCTTTCGTCCTGCCCTACCGCTCACCTGCGACATCATCGTAAAGGCATGCTCATAAGCCCGAAAATCGGGATAATTGAGCATGGTGTCAGCATTGAGAATACCCACTACACTCACCTTATCAAAATCCAAGCCTTTGCTAATCATCTGTGTACCTATCAATAGATTCGTGCGCCCTGCAGAAAAATCATTGATGATACGTTCATAGGCTGATCTTGTGCGTGTGGTATCAAGATCCATTCGGGCAATGCGAGCCTCTGGGAATATGGCAGATATTTGATCTTCTATTTTTTCTGTACCATAACCACGCCCTTGTAATTCGGTGCTCCCGCAACAAGGGCATATCTGAGGAATGGGACGGGTATAACCACAATAGTGACATGTGAGTTGGTTTGTAGAACGATGTACCGTCAAGCTCACGTCACAATTGACACACTTGGGTACCCAGCCGCATATTCTACATTCTATCATCGGTGCAAAGCCGCGACGATTTTGAAAGAGTATCACTTGCAGCCCATTCGATAATGCCTCACGCATATGTTTCAACAACTGGGGTGAAAAAGGACCACTCATCATCTTTCGACGACGTAGGTCTTGAATATCCACCACTTGTATCTCTGGCAATTGAATGTCTTGATAGCGACGGGTTAATTGCACCAACCCATATTTTCCGTTCTTCGCATTGCTATAGCTTTCCATAGATGGCGTTGCGGTACCCAACAAGGTCTTGGCTCCTGCCATATGAGACAAAACGATAGCGGCCGACCGAGCATGGTAGCGTGGTGCAGGGTCTTGCTGCTTATAGGACGTTTCGTGTTCTTCGTCAACGATAACAAGTCCAAGACGTTGAAAAGGTAGAAACACCGCAGAACGTGCTCCAAGGATAAGGTCGAAAGGTGTGTCGGAAACTTGCTTGAGCCACAACTCCGCACGCTCTGCATCGCTATACTTACTGTGATAAATCGCCATTCGGTCACCGAACACTCGTTGCAATCGAGTCGTTATCTGCACTGTCAGTGCTATTTCTGGCAATAGATAAAGTACTTGTTTGTGCTCTTGCAAGGCTTTTTCTATCAGATGGATATACACTTCCGTCTTTCCACTCGATGTGACACCATGGAGCAACACCACATCGTGCTTCATAAAATTGAAAAGAATCTGGTTGTAAGCATCCTGTTGAGCATCATTCAAGCGATTGATGTTGTCTAGATGTGGCTCGCCTTCCACATTAAGTCGCCCCACCTCTTTCTTGTAAGTAACAAGTATTCGTCGATCAATAAGCGACTTTAAAACGGCAAGTGTGCAATGACTCACGTTCATGAGTTCCTCTCGCGTGATTTCTACAATATCCATGGTAGGCGTATCTCCTCGCAAGGAATTCCAATGCGAAAGCTGCAGATATTCGTCAAGCACTTTTCGCTGTTTGACGGCACGGCCGAGCGAGCTCATCGCTATGCGAAGAGGTTGTTCACTACGAAAGGCAGTAGCCAGCGTGACAAAAAGTTCTGTTTTCGGCCGATAGCCTTCCTCTTCTTTCAACGCAGCAGGAAGAGCAGCCTTATATACGTCACCGATAGGCGACATATAATAGGATGATATCCATTGCCAAAGTTTGTATTGCGACTCCAACAATATGGAGTGTTCATCAAGTACCGCCAAAATTTCCTTGCATTTGAAGTCGGGTTCAGTGTCATGCACCTTTACCGCTATGCCCACATATTTCTTGGTCTTGCCGAAAGGCACAGCTACACGCACACCGAAGTGCACAGTGGCCACCAAACCAGCAGGGATGGCATAAGTAAAAAGGCCATCAAGAGGCAAAGGCAAAATAACATCTACAAACTTCATAGTCGTGCAAAATTAAACAAAAAAAAGCAGACGCACAAAAGATTGTGCGTCTGCAGTATATTGTATAATACAAAGCTGATTAAAAGTAATAAGCTACACCTATCTGCCAAGCATTGAAACGTCCTCTGCTTGACTTCTCCTTAGAGATAGCTTCCTTTATATTCTCCCATGAACTTTCACCAGTTTTTCCACAAGCAATGTTGTAGTTGGCAGTCACTTGCAAGTGTTTCAGCACTGTAACACCAACACCGACATTAACACTGAAATTAGAATTCTTCAAAGACCAAGTACTTCCTGCTTCGTCAAGCTTCACATCTTTGTCACCCACATTGAATCCGAACTGAGGACCTGCAAACAGGAAGATATTGGCCAAGCTGCTCAAGCCCCAACCATAACGCAAGTTGATGGGAATGTTGATTGCTTGCGACTTCAAGGTCGTATTGGTTTCTACATCACCAACCTTCACTTTTGCCTCACGTTGGTCATAGAGAGCAGAAGCATCAACACCCAATCCTACAACGGGCAGTTGTATTTTGATAGTGGGACCGATGAAGAAGCCTGCGCGGTTAGAAGCATCAAAGACATCGTTGCTAAACGACATACTTGTCACATTGAGTCCACCCTTTAAACCGAAGTTTACTTGGGCACTAGCGGGAGCGGCCAACAATAGAGCCACTGCGAACATTACTAATGTAATAATCTTTTTCATACCTATAATTTTGTTTCTTGATTAATGACGTTGACGTCGCACGGACACGCGTGCTGGCGATGCGGATGAAGAGGAAGACTGTTTGCGTTGTTTCACGGTCTTAGAAGTGTTGGTGCTCCCCGCACGGCGATTGATCTTCACTTTCTTGCCCTTCACCTTCTGTTGGCTTTGAGCTATACTGTCAAGAGAATCTTTCTTCGCTCGGTCTCCAAAAATATTCTTCTCGAAAGCTACAAGTTCATTCTCTATCTTGCGTTGCTCCTTGGCAAGAGCCGAGTCGTTCGGACAATACTGCGATAAGGTCTTACCCAACATATTATTGGTCTTGTATATCTTCCCTTGATAGAGATTCATCGTGAAGAAATCGTCAACACTCATCGTAGCAGCGTTATTCAAATTGCTCGTCATGATAACTTGCTTACTAAGGAATGGAGCCACATCATCATATTTCACCCAAAAGAGTGGATACTTTTGCGCACCATCACCAAAGTCATCTTCGCGACTCATCACAGGACACAATGCTATGACCTTGCGATGGAACGTTGATGTAGCCTGATCGTAATAGGCACTTTCCTTGAGATAGTAGCCTTTCACTTCCCGCGAAGGGATATCGCTATTATCTATGTGTACACGCCCATTCACGCGTTCATAATAGATGTGATAGTTGTCAAGAAAAGCCTTGGGCTTCACCATCGCTGAATCGCTGAACACCTCATTGCCATCCAACCGGTATTCATATGCCTTGATATTACCTGTGAGAATAAGTTTGAACAAATAAGTAAAGAGGTTCATCTGCGATCCAATTGGTTCCACGGGATAATAAAGGCCCGCATTGGCATCGATATTCAAATCGAGTTCACGATAGATATCGCGACGCCACACTACATCTTCCGACATGGAAGCGGCTGTGGGAAAAGAGAGCAACTGACGTTGAGTGATGTTACTCGCGTTAGACTTTTTCTGACTCTGCTGGTTGCGTCGTGCTTGTGGCTGTGCCGAAGCCGCCAGTGTAAAAGCCGAAATAAATATGATAAACAATAGTCTTTTCATCTTACTATATTATGGTCTTGCTTATTATTTCACTATGATTTCCATGGATGCTGGAAGATTACGGGTGATACCATCAGGTCCAACCGCTTTCACACGCGAGACATAGAATCGTTTGTTGCGCGACAATTTGCGGAAGGCATCTCGCTGCCGTTCTGAGAAAGCTGCGCCATCGGATGCCATCGGAACAGCATTTCCCATATTATCAAAGAATACGGTTTCAAAACTTAACACGCGGAATTCAATGTCGAGCAACCCATCGTCAATGGCAGCCTTGATACCGCCTGCTTGCATAAGTGACGCTTTTGGCATGCTGCCACCACGAAAGCGATTCGTGCCTAAAGCTATATAGGCAGTCGGGTCTGGCAACTTACGAACATGAAACGTGAACGGAGGAAGAGTTCTCGTCTGTCCTTTGTCACGAGCTGTCACATGGATGGTCACATCATGTCCTATTGATGAAGGCACTGCAATGAAATGCCCATTTCCCTTAGAGGTGAAAGAACCACCTGTCATAGTGGCTGTCACGGCATTGGCAGGAACACCCGGTACACTGATACTGATTGGATTCTGATAGCCTGCATACAACACGTTCATCATATCAGCAGCAACAGTGGCTGTATTGGGCGCAGGAATAACGGTGTATTTCTGAAGGAAATCGCGGCGAAGCACATCGCCTTTTGCATTGCGCATCAACATATAGCCGCCGAACTGGTGCTCACCCACACCCCCTGCGGTAAATGAATATTGTCCGTTGGTCGAATTGATGCGTACACCATTGACATATACTTCCGGTTGCTGCGTCGTGTCTACTGCAGCCATCACAATATTGGCATTAAAACGCTCACCTGGATAAAGCGTAGTCTTTTCTGGAATAACAAACGCATTTAACTTATTCACACGGATATCTTTCATGTCGATGTTTGACACCAACGTGTGGAGCACCTCTCCCTCTGCATAACGCACATCACTTTGTAGTTTGGAAAGCAAGGTGACTGCTGCAGCCACAGGCATATCCTCAAACATGTATTCCTGCCAATTCTTTCCCATAGAATGAGCGCCCTTGGGGATGGCGGTAGAGAGGTTGCTGGCAATGATTTCACGCTGGCGGGCATCACCCACCATCGTAAGGATACGTTCACGGTATGAGTTGACTGCATCAAACAACCGTTTTCCCTTTCCCGTGCCAGGAGCGAGCATCACATGACTAGCCGCTTCAAGGTTGTCTTTGTTTTCTATGTGGTTTACATTCCCATCCTTACCATCTGCCTCTTTCACAATTTCATCTTTCAAGGTTTGCGCCAAGTTGTAGAGCGAGTCGCTCATTCGCTTCACTTCCGTAGCCTTTTCAAACCAAGCCTTCACCTTCTCGGGGTTCGATTTCATCTGAGAAGCGAAGTTGCCATATAGCGTTTCGTTTTCTTTAGATGAATTCGCCGTCGTACGGTTAAGACTTTCCTCCACAATAGAAAAGCCATTGAGCACCTCCGTCGAGATGTTCAATGCCAACATTGCCATCAAGACGACATACATCAAGTTGATCATCTTTTGGCGTGGAGAGACTGGTCTTTTCTTTATTGCCATGGTATTCTTGTCTTGTTACAGCTGTGACTGTGGTTGCACGGGGGAAGCCGTACGCATATTTACGGTCATCGCTTCAATCATTCGTGTATAGATGGCATTGAGTTGTTCTATCTGCTGCGCCATCTTGCGACTTTGTTCGTTAATCTGATCGATAGTTCCTATCTGTGCACTTGCACCCTTCAACTGCATCTCATAGACCTTGCAGATACCTGTAAGCGTGCGGTTCAGGTTCTCCATTTCCTCACTATCACGAGTCAGACGTGAACTCTGCTCAGACACTTTTCCAAGCACTTCGGTCAGTTTCTTCAGTTCTTCAATATAGTTGTTGGTAGCCTCGGTCATCTCCGGACTCAATTCTTGTTGTTGAGCCATCCAACCTGAGGAAGGTGCTGAAGCAGACAAGGTCACAACTTCTGGTGCTCCTTCTGACGGATGCTGAGCTGATACAGGTTGTCCTTCCATCGAGCCAACATAGATGGTTCCTCCGACTACTGGTTGTTTACCCGTTGTGATTTGTGGTGCATCCTTTGGTTCGTCTTCTTCCTCATCCGTCACATGGGTTGGAATTTCCTTACCGATAGATGTCTTATCAAATGGACGATCGAAAGCCGAAAGGAAGAACACAAACACCTCCGTACCCATACCTAAGAACAACATCAAGTTTGCACCAGGCAAGTGGATCAGCTTAAATAGTGTTCCCAAAATAACGATAGAAGCACCCCAACTATAGGCATAATTCAAGAATGTCTGTCCAGGCACACTGTCCATCCACTTCTGCAGACGGTACACAAAATTGTATTTGCTATATTCTGTCATTGTTATTTCCTCTTTCCTTTTTGTTTCACCACCGATGAACTTGCCAAACTTCTCACGCAGCGAAAGCCTATATAAGAACGTGGCTGATTTTGATATTCCCAAGAGCGCCATGCAGAGCGGATATAAGACTCAGGGTCTTTCCATGAGCCACCTCTTACACTTTTCTTTTTCAAGCGATAAGGATCTTCCTTGGCAGCGTTATATGACAGCTGGGGGTTCAAGTCGTTCATCGCATCAACTCCAGCCTCAGTATATACCGTACTTGTCCATTCTGCCACATTGCCAGCCATGTCATACAGTCCGTTTGTGTTGGCCTTGTAAATACCTACACGACTTGTAATCAGATTACCATCTTCCGTATAGTTTCCCTTGTCGGGTTTGAAATTGGCATAAAAGCATCCGTCACCACTCTTCACGTCCTTGTTTTCCCAAGGGAATTCATTACCTTCCTTACCACGTGCAGCATACTCCCATTCTGCTTCGGTTGGCAAACGATAGCGCTGTATATAGCGAGCCTCGCCACCCAAG
>CAVKQP010000025.1:0-15797 GCA_963658165.1 Clostridium sp. CAG:302
TAGAGCAACTGACTCTTAATCAGTGGGTCTAGGGTTCGAGTCCCTAAGGGCGCACAACGGAGGTGATTGAAAAATCACCTCTTTTTTTTTATTCTCTTTAGCTACGATATGAAGCTGAAACCGCCTGCACCCAATAAGAGCATAATCTCTCATTTTGGTGCAGGCGGTTTCGTCTGAATTTTCCTATGTCGTAGAATGCAGAATCTTTTTTATTCCATGTCGCGGTCGAGACGGTTTCGCCATAGGTATTTGCGGGTTTCGTGCACCACAACGTTGCTTAGGAATAATAGTGACAGAAGGTTTGGAATGGCCATAAGAGCATTCATACAGTCGGCAATGTTCCACACAATGGTGAGATTCATCACACTTCCGACAAATACGGTGGCTATATAGACAAAACGATAGCCGTAGGTCCAACGCTTTCCTTTTAGATATTCCATGGTTTTCTCACCATAGTAACACCACCCCAATATTGTGCTGAAGGCAAAGGTGAGCAGTCCGAATGCCAAGATGTGCTTGCCTACGAATGGAATCTTGCTGAAGGCTGCCTGGGTGAGAGCGGCTCCGTTGGTGGAGTCGATGTCGGGGTAGGCGATAATTGAACTGACAATGACGATGCCTGTGAGGGCGCAGATGATGACAGTGTCCCAGAATGTTCCTGTGGAGCTGACCAATGCTTGGCGCACAGGGTTGCGCGTTTGGGCGGCAGCAGCGACAATCGGAGCTGAACCCAGTCCAGACTCGTTGGAGAAGAGACCGCGTGCAATGCCATAACGTGCTGCCATAATGACCGTGGAGCCAACAAAGCCACCGCCAGCAGCGCGCGGACTGAAAGCTGAGCTGATGATAAGTTGGATGGCATCACTCACATAGGCATGGTTGACAATGATGATGATGATGCAGCCCACCACGTAGAACAAAGCCATAAACGGCACGAGCATGCCGCATACGCGGGAGATACTCTTCACGCCACCCAAAACGACTATTGCAGTGAGGGCACAAATGAGAGCTCCTGTAATATAGGGAGAGATGCCATAGGTGGCTTGGGTGATGGTGGCAATGGCGTTGGCTTGCACGGTGCTACCTATGCCGAATGAGGCAAGTGTGGTGAAGAGGGCGAAGAGCACTGCCATGGTCTTCCATCCTAAGCCACGTTCCAAGGCATACATCGGTCCGCCGAGCATCTTGCCATTCTTGGTCTTTACACGATATTTGATGGCAAGCAGTCCTTCGGCATACTTCGTGGAGATGCCGAGCACACCTGTTATCCAACACCAAAACACAGCTCCTGGTCCGCCCATGGCTATGGCTGTAGCCACACCGATGATATTACCTGTGCCGATAGTGGCGGCAAGGGCTGTGGCTAAGGCTCCGAATTGCGACACATCTCCTGTGGCATTTTTGTCGCGTTTCACGGATAGTTTGATGGCAGTCCATAACTTGCGCTGTGGAAAGCGGAGGCGGATGGTTAGGAAAAGGTGGGTACCTAGCAGCAAGATAATCATGGGCCATCCCCACAAGAACCCGCTGACATTGGTGAAAAATTCGTTTAATGTATCCATACTGGTAATCTTTTTCTTGTGTGTGTTATCTCTCTTTTATCCTGATATGTATTTTGTTGAATCCCATCTGCTTGAGCATTTGGTTGAATTGTCGTGTGGCATTGTCTTCTGCGCTTTGGATATTGGCGTGTGTGAGGCAACGGCGCTTCATTTGTCGTTGTGCTTTCTCATAAAGCAATTGGCGGTCTGCATCGGTCCATGTTCCCTTTTCTATGAACGACTTGGTGAGCGTCTCGTCGATAAAGTGGTCATCAAGCAATGTGACTGGTGGCAGTAGTACGCTCACAGAATCACCTTCGGCACTAATCCAATCGTGGTCAGTCTTTCCTAAGTCGATGCCCAGTCGGAGTGTACCATAATAGATGCGGGTCAGCTGATCATCGAAGAAGATACCTTTCCGCACAGTGTCGACCATCTCCTCGTCAGAAATTGACAAGAATTCCCACTGTCCGATGTGTTTGATGCTTTCCACAATCTCGGGTGTAAGTAGGATGCCCTGATCAGTTTCCACGTGTAATTCATCGTGACGCACGCACTTGCTTAAGGTGACAACTGCCACGGCAATGGCAACAATGGCGATGGTGAACAGCGTCAATCGGGGATACCGGATGAGTATATTATTGCTTTTTGCCATGTTCTGTCGTTGATATGTCGAGCAGACGCGACAGGTCGCGCGAGTCGAATTGTTTGCGGAAATGAATGGTGATGTCGCTTTCGTCATATCCCATTTGCTGCAACATCGGGATGAGGATGGTGGCTGCGTTTTCGCGAGCTTGCTCAATGATGCGTGTCTCAGGCAGGTTTTTGACCACCGATGTGCGTCCTTGCTTCTCGTAGTCGGCCAGTTCGGCATCGGTGAAATTAGAGCGCGTCAGTGCTACATGCTTCTTGACGGCTTGGTGGTCTATCTTGCTTGCAGTGAGTACGATGCGCGGGTCGGGTAAGATGATGTCTATTTTCTTACCCTTCCGTTCAATGCTTGCTGCCGAAAAGTCTTCGAAATTGATATAGGCTTTTAGGGTTACATCAATGGGAATTGCCACCTTACGTTCGCCAAGCGGCAGATCGATGTCTATCTCATGGTTAAAGAGTTTGCCTTTCAAGGTCTTCTTATCTTCGTGGGTCACGATTTTGTGTACGTGACATTCGGCAGTATAGAGTCGTGAGCATTTCTGTATTTGCGTCACCAACATCGGTATCGTGTCGACTGCTGGTGATGCAGACTTGTTTTGCACTCCCTTGCACGACAAAAGAACAAGGATGGCAAGCAACGAGAGGCATATATGGATATTTCTGAAATGCATACCTAAAAAGCATTTATAGCTGCAAAGATAGTCGTTTTTTTGCAAAATATTATCAATAGGTTCATATTTTTTACATTATTGATGTCATTCGTGAATATTGTTGTATCTTTGCATAACAAAACAATATAAAATCTATAGTATGAACAACAGACAGTGGGCGGTGGTGTCGCTGTGCGCATTGCTAGGCTTGGGAGCCTGTGGTGAGAAGAAGCAGACCAACGATATCATTGTGCCCAAGATTGTGAAGAAGGCACAAAAGAAGGTGAACGCCATGTCGGACTATTCGCAGAGCAAGACCGTGGATTGGCTTGGACAGGTTTATACCGTGTCGGTGCGACGTTTTGCCGACAACTCGCAACAGTGTGAAGATGAGTCGGGCAACAAGTATTATGCCAATAAAATCACGCTGCGCATACTCCGTGCCGATGGATCAGTGTTCTTTGATCGCACGTTTGTGAAGTCGGATTTCGATCGTTATGTTGATTCCGATGTGGCGAAGAAGGGCGCTTTGTTGGGCATTGTGCTGGAGAAAGCCGATGGTAATCATCTGCGATTTGCTGCCAGTGTAGGGTCGCCCGACCAAATGAGTGATGAATTTGTACCTTTAGTGCTTGAAGTTTCACGCACGGGGGATATTGATATATCAGAAGACACATCGCTTGATGTGTAACGTAAAAGGGTCATTTGCGGATAGCAAATGACCCTTTTAGCTAGGATAAAGTATTCTTTCTTAGAATTTAGCCATCTTGATGGCATCTACTGCGCACTCATCACCCTTGTTGCCGAGTTTTCCGCCACTACGATCTTTGGCTTGCTGCAAATCGTTACAGGTGAGCAGACCATAGATGACGGGTATTTCACAAGTGGCATTGATACGTGCGATGCCGTATGTAACCCCCTGGCATATGTAGTCGAAGTGAGGGGTATCTCCCTTGATAACGCATCCGAGGATGATGACAGCGTCATATCCGCCATTGAGTACCATCTGTTTGGCACCATAGACAAGCTCGAAACTGCCCGGTACGCTCTTTACATGGATGTTTTCCGGAAGCGCTCCATTCTTCTCCAGTGTGCTGACTGCCCCTTCGAGGAGTGCGCCAGTGATTTCTTCATTCCATTCTGCTACCACGATGCCGAAGCACATGTTGCTCGCATCGGGTACTTTGTCGAAATCGTAATCAGAAAGGTTGTGAAGTATAGTAGCCATGTTGTTACTTTGTAGCGCGTTCAATATACTTGTCTATCTCCTGACGTACAGGCGAGTTAAGATATTTCTTCTTGATGTCCTGATATATCTTCAGAGCTTCGTCTTTCTTTCCTTGGTTCTCTAGGAGCACTCCGGCTTGAATAAGAAAACGTGGTGAAAGAGAGTTGTTTACACCATCTGCTGCTTCTGAGTCTGCCATGCTTGCGGCCTTCTTCAGTGCGTCGATGGCCTTGTCATACTGCTTTACATAGGCATATGCGTTGCCAAGTGCAGCTTCAGCTGCGGGGCTAATCATCTCGTCGCTACCAGCGCTATATTCATTGAGGTAGTTTACGGCATCTTGATACTTTCCGAGGTTTACGCAGCAAATGCCTGCATAGAGGTTGGCGAGATTCTCTGCGTCGGTGCCAGAATAGTCGCTGATGATGCCCTTAAAGCCAGTAAAGCCAGCGCCGTCACCATTGAGAGCTTTGTCAAACATTTCCTGGTTGAAGTATTCCTGGCCTTTAGCCAATTTGGTGCTTGCCTCTTCGTTGCGGGGAGCCTGCACATACTGCTTGTAGATGAACCAACCTGCCACCACTACGATAACTGCAATTACACCATAGATAATCGCTTTCTTGTACTTCACGAAGAATGCTTCGGAATTAGAGAGATGCTCGTTTACGTTGAGAGCAGTCTTCTTCTCGTTGTTGTTTGCCATTATTTTTATTTCTTTTTAATTTTTACGTTGTGATAAACCCTGCGTTATGCTTCTTGTATCTTAGGCATAAAGCGTGGCAAAATTAATCATTTTATCTTGAATATTGAAATTTATCATTGACTTTTTTCGCTTTCACTGATAAATGGTGTAACTTTGCATACAAGATAACTGCATGCTTCAGGTGCATAAGGTTTATAGATAAAGATGATATTAAACAGCCTTTCCATCCTTAATTTTAAAAATATCCATGCGGCAGACTTGGCGTTATCGTCCAAGTTCAACTGCTTTGTGGGGCATAATGGCATGGGTAAGACCAACTTGCTCGATGCTGTCTATTACCTTTCTTTTTGCCGAAGTGCATTTAATCCTATAGATTCGCAGGTGCTATCACACGATTGCGACTTCATGGTGCTTGAGGGTAGCTATGAGCGTGAGGCTGATGGCGAGGCGGAAGTGGTATACTGCGGTATGAAGCGTGGACAGAAAAAGCATTTCAAACGCAACAAAAAGGAATATAAAAGATTGTCGGAGCATATCGGATTGATACCGCTTGTATTTGTGTCGCCAGCCGATTCTGCACTAATAGATGGTGCCACAGAGGAACGGCGCAAGTTGCTCGATGTGGTCATATCGCAGTATGACAACACGTATATGGCATCGCTCACACGCTATGGCAAGGCTCTTCAACAGCGTAACACTCTGCTAAAGCAAGAGGAAGAACCCGATGCAGCGCTGATGGATATCTGGGAGGAACAGATGGCTCTTGAGGGTGAGCGCATCTATCAGCGGCGTGCAGAGTTTGTGGAGCGCATCATTCCCGTATTTCAAGATATTTATCGTCGAATTTCAGGTGGCTGCGAAGCGGTGAGTCTTGAATATGTTTCTCATTGTCAAAGAGGCCCCTTGCTTGATGTGATTAGGCGAGACCGCATGAAAGACCGTGCCGTAGGCTATTCGTTGCATGGTGTTCATCGCGATGACTTACAGATGCTTATCGGTGGTTACCCGATGCGGCGCGAGGGTAGTCAGGGGCAGAACAAAACTTATGTGTTGGCATTGAAATTGGCACAGTTTAAGTTCTTGGCTGGCTTGGGACGCCATGTAGTGCCGTTGCTTTTGCTCGATGATATCTTTGACAAACTTGATGCCAACAGGGTGGGGCGTATCATTGACATTGTGTCGGGTGCCGATTATGGTCAGATTTTCATTACGGACACCAATCGTGAGCATATAGATCGCATCCTCAAGAATACGGATGCACCTTACAAGATATTTTCTGTAGAGGATGGTGTCATTAACGAAAAGGGGGAGTAATGTATGTTTAGAAGAGAAGTAAAAAACATTAGCGAACTGATCGCCAAAACATTGCGCGATAATGGACTGGAGACTCCTCTCTTGCAACGCCGCACACTTGAAGCTTGGGACGAAGTGGTCGGTTCAGGCATTGCTGCCTATACTGTCAGTAAATATATCCGCAATCAGAAGCTTTACATAAAAATAGCAAATCCCGCCTTGCGACAGGATTTGTCTATGTCGCGCACTCGTCTGCTTGAACTTGTTGTGTCAAAGGTAGGGAGCAAGGTGATTACCGAAATAGTATTTGTTTGAAGTAGTGGGAAACGTCAGATGATTTCGTCCATCTTTACATCGTTTTCCGACACGGGTATATGTTGTCGCTTTTGGAATTCGTAGCATATACCTATTTTATATATATGGGGCAGTTGTTTCAAGAACCGGTCGTAATATCCCTTACCGCGTCCTAGCCTATTGTTTTCTGAGTCAAAGCTCATGCCAGGAACGAGCACCACGTCTATCGATTGTATGTCGTCAAACCGTGGACCAGATGGTTCCATGATGTGGAAAGATCCTTCTTTCAGGTCGCTCTCGCCCTGATACAGACGCAGTTCCATGGTCTCTTCGCCAGTTACCTTGGGTAGTACGATGGTTTTTCCTTGTGCTTTCAGTGACTCTATCAAGTCGTGGGTGTCCACTTCGTCGGGCAATGCATGGTAGAGCATAATGCACTGGGCACACTTCACTTTGGGATGTGCCAATAGGCGACGTGTGATGGCGGCAGATTCGGAGGCCAGTTGAAAAAGAGAACGGCTCCGTTTCTGGAGCCGTATCTCTTGTCTTAGTTCTTTCTTGCTCAGCATATCAGTGCTTCTTTTTCTTGGTCTCGGCATCCTTTGCAATAGGCTTCTTCGGGAACGCCTCGTGGTGTTCAAACACGTAGATAGCTTTCTTGACGACGGGATCATCTTGGTTGATATACTGCGTCCATGCTTGTTCGTCGAGCATATTGTATATCACACGACTGTTGAGGAATGTTTCAAGCAGAGTGTGGCTCTTTTTGATCATCAAATTGCGGCGCTGCAATCCATTCTTATTGGCGAAGGTTACGAACTGCCCCACGAGGTCTTGCTTGCCGAGATAGGCAGCGAGGGTATTCATTTCCTTGAAGTTACGCAGCTTCGGACGGTTCACATCCGTATAGTTGAAGGCAAACTGAAGGATGAGCCCGCTCATGATTGCCTCTTTGTAGTAGGATGTTATGTTGGCCGTATCTTCAGCCACAAAGATGTCGGGCGTGATACCACCACCACCATATACGGTTCTTCCAATGGCTGTATGGTAGGCAGGGCCTGTGTGTTTGATGCTATCTTGCGAGAAGAATTCGCCGTGTTGGTAGCGCGTCATGATGTCTGCCACATAATCTTTGTCGTCGCCTGGCTGATAGGGCTTTTGTATGCAACGCCCTGAGGGTGTGTAGTAGCGGGCAATGGTCAGGCGGATAAGCGATCCATCGGTGAAGGCTATCTGTTGCTGCACGAGTCCCTTACCGAAAGAGCGGCGACCGATAATGGTGGCGCGGTCGTTGTCCTGCATGGCACCAGCGAATATTTCAGCAGCCGAAGCGGTGCCCTCGTTAATGAGCACAACCATTGGTATGTCTTGGTAGCTGCCACGACCATCGCTGCGATAATCCTGTCTTGGCGACTTGCGTCCTTGAGTGTAGACAATCAGTCGGTTCTTGGGAAGGAATTCGCCAGCCATCTGTACGGCGGCTTGCAAGTATCCGCCCGTGTTGTCGCGCAAGTCGACCACGAGGTTCTTGAAGCCTTCCTGTTGCAGTTTCGCAAGGGCAATGAGCATTTCGGCATATGTATTTTCACCGAAATTCTTGATGCGCATATATCCCGTATTGTCATCTATCATATAGGTGGCGGTCACACTTTTCTGTGGAATGTCGCCTCGGGTGACGGTATATACCTTTACCCCTTTTACGCCGTAGCGCACCACACCGATCTTTACCTTGGTGTCCTTAGGACCTTTCAGCCGGTGCATGGCTTCATCGTTGGTCACGATTTTGCCCACGAATGGTTTGCCATCTACGCTCACAATCTTGTCGCCAGCCAACAGTCCAGCCCGTTCAGCAGGACCATTCTTGATGACATTCTGAATGTGAATGGTGTCTTGACGGATGGAGAACTCCACACCTACGCCAGAGAAGGATCCTTTCAAATCATCGGTCGCAGCTTGCACGTCCTTGGCGCTGATGTAGACAGAGTGGGGGTCGAGCTCCGACAATATCTGCGGAATGGCCTTGTCTACGAGTGAGTCTATGTTCACCCGATCCACGTATTGGTCGTCTATGATGTGGAGAAGGTTGTTCAGTCGTGAACTACCTGAGTTGATGATGTTCAGTCTATTGCCAGAGAAGTGGTTGGCAAAGAACGAACCGATAACAATGCCCACCACCACACTGACAGCCATCAGTAGTGGTGTGTAGGTGTATTTCTTATTTTTGTTCATATTCATCAGGGTTTAAATATATAACTTCTATATGTGCGCGCTTGAGCAACTCAATGCCATCTGACAATCTGTATTGCTCTCCGTAGACCACGCGCTTGATGCCTGCCTGTATGATGAGCTTCGAACACTCGATGCAAGGTGATGCGGTGACATACAATGTGGCGCCTTCACTGTTGTTCGAAGAGCGAGCTAGTTTGGTGATGGCGTTGGCTTCGGCATGGAGCACATAAGGCTTGGTGAGGAAGTTCTCGTCCTCACAATTGTTCTCAAATCCACTTGGTGTGCCGTTGTATCCGTCACTAATAATCATCTTGTCTTTCACTACGAGTGCTCCCACCTTGCGCCGCTTGCAGTAGCTGTTCTCAGCCCAGATGCGTGCCATACGCAGATAACGCAAATCGAGCAGCAACTGCTTGTTGCTTTCAGGTCTTTTGATGCCGTTGCGCTCAAGCAGAGCATCAATGGTCGGTGCTTGACCGCGGAAACGCTTGTAGAGTGTCATGGGGTTTTCTGTGCCGCCTTTCGACAAGATCTCAGCGCGGAAGCGTCTTGCGGTTTCTCTGTTGAAGATGCCTTGACGCTTGAATACGCTGAAAGCATCGGCATCGAGCACTTCTGCCCATTTGTAGCTGTAATAGCCTGCAGCATAGCCTCCTGCCATGATGTGGCTAAACTGAACAGTCATGCAAGTGTCTTTGAGTTGTGGCGTTACCATAGCTCGCTCCCATGCTTTCTTCTCAAATGGGATGATGTCTGCAGTGAATGGCTCTTTCATGGTGTAATATGCCATGTCGAGAAGTCCAAAGCTGACTTGACGCATGCATGCATATGCAGCCTCGAAATTGCGGCTATCGACAATGCGTTTGATGAGTTCATCGGGTAGTGGTTCACCCGTTTCGTAGTGGAAAGCGAACGTGTTGAGGAAATCTTTCTCCACTGCGTAGTTCTCCATAAACTGTGACGGCAACTCAACAAAGTCCCACCAGACGTTGGTGCCACTGAGAGAACCGAAACGTGTGTTGGCGAACATTCCGTGCAGGGAGTGACCGAATTCATGGAGGAACGTCTCCACCTCGCCCAGTGTGAGCAAGGCTGGCTTGTCGTCAGTGGGTTTGGTCAGGTTCATTACCACGCTCACGTGCGGTCTGTGGTTTACCCCCTTCCGGTCAATCCACTGTCCGCGGTATTCGGTCATCCATGCTCCTCCTTGCTTTCCTTTGCGAGGATGAAAGTCGGCATAGAACACGGCAAGATAGGCACCATTCTCGTCAAACACTTCGTAGGCCTTCACGTCGGGATGGTAGACGGGGATGTCTTTGTTTTCCTTGAAGGTGATGCCATAGAGTTTGTTAGCCAGCCCGAAAACGCCCTTGATAACTTTTGACAGTTCGAAGTATGGGCGAAGCATCTCTGCATCAATATTGTATTTGCTGAGTTTCAGCTTGTGCGAATAGAAGGCAAAATCCCAGGGCTGCAGATCAAAGTCGGCTCCTTCCATCTCACGCGCTTTGGCTTCCACCTCTTTTACCTCTTCTTTAGCTGTAGGCATGTAAGCCTCGATGAGGTCGTCGAGCAACTTGTAGACATTCTTTACGTTGCCCGCCATGCGGCGTTGGAGCACATAGTCGGCAAAAGTGTCATAGCCGAGCAGTTGTGCGGTTTCGCGACGAATGTTGATCAAGCGCTTGCAGATATCGAGGTTGTTGGTTTCGTTGTCGTGCGTACACTCCGTGTTGCGGGCCATATACATCTGTCGGCGCAGTTCTCGCTGGGTGGAGTAAGTCATGAACGGCTGCATGCTGGGGAAGTCGAGAGTGAATATCCATCCCTCTTTGCCTTGCTCTTTGGCGGTCTTGGCTGCTGCCTCACGTGCCGTATCGGGCAGTCCGTCGAGCTGACTTTCATCAGTGATGTGCAGTGTCCATGCTTTGTTTTCTTTCAGCAAGTTTTGTGAGAATTGCAGACCTAGCATGCTGGCCTCTTCCGACAACTTGCGCAATTTCTCCTTGTCGTCTTCGCTGAGCAAAGCACCGCTACGCACAAATCCGTTGTAGCTGTTTTCGAGCAGGGTCTGCTCTTCCTGTGTAAGTGGACGATGGTGCTCGTAGACGTGTTTTACACGCTCGAAGAGCTTTTTGTTAAGACTCACATCGTTTTCGTGCTTAGTGAGGATGGGGCTCATCTTCTGCGCCAATGCATCCATCTCGTCGTTGGTTTCCGAACTGAGCAGATTGAAGAACACGGTCGTTACACGGTCGAGCAGGTCGTAGTAGTGCGGTCCTTTCTCCTCGTGTGTACAAACGATGGTGTTGTCAAACGTGGGCTCTTCGGGGTTGTTGACAATGAGATCGATCTCTTCATCGTCACGCTTGATACCCTCTAGCATGGCCTCTTCGTAGTCGCTTAGATGAATGCGGTTGAAGGGAACAGTGTCATGAGGGGTGTTGTATGGTTCAAAGAACGGGTTGTGGTGTTCTGTATTTTTCTCTTTTTCGTTCATATTCGGTATATGTTGAAGTTATGTTTTTCTTTTTTTTCGTTTGGGATGTTATATTGCAGGATTATAGATTTCCTATTTCAGGGATGTCGTAGCCCGCTCTCCTGATGTGGATGAGTCCTTCGTTTTGCAGGGCGTAGAGAGCCTTGGTCATGTTCTGCAGTCCGATGTTAAATTCTGTGGTCAGTTGCTTGCGCTTGATGTTTAGATGCTTACCGCCATAAGGTGTGGTGCATCTCATACGAATGAAGCGGGCAAATTTATGCCTGAAGTCCAATGTCTCTGGCTCCCACATACTGTGTGCTGCATTTTGGGCACGAGTGGAGATGAGGTTGAACAGGTTGATTCTGAATACGTCATATTTGTCTATCAATTTGATCACCTCGCTCTTGTTGAGTGCCATCACGTTGCATGTGGTGAGTGAAATGGCGCTCTGTGTGCACTTGTTGTCTAGTCCGAACAGTCGTTCCGGTTCTATAGCATAAGGCGCAGTGCTTGTGGGGCGTGGCACAGTGATGTCTTCCGTGACCGAATAGCTATGGTCGGTTGCCCACGAGGTGACGGCTATTTGTCCACTCATCAGAAACAACAGTCTATCGCATGTCTGCCCCACCTTTTGTATTCTCTTCTTTGCCCCATATTTCTCAAAGCCCAACTTGGTATGGGCGATGATGTCTTGCAGTTCAAACTTACCCATGCCTTGGAACACGGGAATATTGAGTAGCAGGTTGTAGGTGGAAGGTGTGGGCATCAGTGGGCTATCTTGGATTGCAGTGACGGTGAATACCACACTTGGTTTTTGCCTTTCTCATCGGCATAGATGAAGTAGGCCATCAGTTCGGGATGCTTTTCGAGCACTGCTTTGGCGCGGTCTATTCCCATGACCATGAACGAGGTGGCGAAGGCATCTGCCGTGGCGCAGTTGGGTGCAAGCACGGTCGACGATAGGATGCTGTGCTGTACGGGATATCCCGTCTTGGGGTCTATGGTATGGGCATATTTCTTTCCGTCTTTGTAGTAGAAGTTGCGGTAGTTGCCGCTCGTGGCCATCGCTACATCGGAAACGTTGAGAACGGTCTGTATTTCTTCTTTCGTGTTGAGAGAGTCGTCGGTGGGTTTCGTCACGCCAATTTTCCAAGGCAGACGCTTGTCGCTATTGCCCGAGGTGACAATTTCGCCACCTATTTCGACCATGAAGTTCTTGATACCCTTGCTTTTCAGCATCTTTGCCACCCTGTCGGTGCCGAACCCTTTGGCGATGGCGTTACAGTCGAGCATGATGCGCGGGTCGCTCTTGACCACATGATTGCTTGATAGTTTCACTTTGTCAAACCCGATGATTTGCTTCAGACTATCTACGGCGTGCTTGTCCGGTAGGGAGTTGTGCTTGAATCCAAACCCCCAGGCATTGACAAGTGGTGCTACGGTGATGTCGAATGCACCGTTTGTTGCAGCAGAAATGGTCTTTGCTAGTGTGAATACTTCGATGAACATTTCATCGGCCTTTACATTCTCGTTTCGGTTAATCTGTGAGATGGTCGATGACGGATTGAACATGGAGAGTGAGTTGTCCACCTTTTTCAGTTCTGCCTCGATGTCTGCCTTCAGGTTGTTTTCGCTTTGGTAGCTTACGTGATACACGGTGCCGAACACAAAGCCTGTGTCATGCTGATAGGGTACGTCCTTTTGGCTTCTGACGAGTGCGATGATAAGCATCACAATCACTACGAGTAGGGGCAGTTGCCAATATGCTTTTTTCTGTTTCATGGTTATCAGATGTCTATGCTGAGATTAAATGTGGCTCCCATGCGTGTGCCTCCGCTTCGGCCGAATCCAGGCACATACCACACGTTGCCCAATTCGCCGGTGTTGGCAGAGAGTTTGGCGCGGTATCTTACACTCCATCCCAAATGGAAAGGTCCCCATATCTTGGCGTCTACACCAAACGCACCTTCGAGCCACATGTAGTTGGCGCTGATGCCGTTGCCGCCATAGGAACTCTCGCCTCCCCATACTGGGTCGGTGACGGCAGGCGCATTTACATCATACTTGAAGTTGGTGTATGCCAAGCGAAATCCTCCATAGAGTCGGTAGATGTCGTGCTTATTGCGGAGCAGATTGAAGTCAATGCCCACGCGTGCATAGGGTGCACTGGTCTTATAGTGTATGTTTGTGCCGTCGTCGGTGTGATCTGCTTGCCCTAATCCAACCTCGACAACGGGAAAATAGTGGTCTTTCAGATTGATTCTCAATGCAGCTTCATACTGTCCATAGTCGCTCATTAAGGTCATGGCTGCACCAGCCAAGTCTGCTGACACGGCAAATCCCTTGAACAAGGCGGTAGTGTCTTTCACTGTCGTCCCCGCTTTTCGCTTGCTTTGTGCAGCCGAATGGATAGGGCAAAGCAGTAGGCTAATGGCCAGGATGGAAATATATCTTGAAATGCGTCTTGTTTGCATCGTTGTCTACGTTATGGTCTATGATGGCGATAGAGTCTATGGCATTGCTCGTATGGGTGATGCCATTGACGGTGTGGAAATAGGAGGGTGAGCAGTCGGTCGACTCGAAATGTGAGCGGTTGGTCTTTCCCATGGCGACCACATCGGTCGTTTCGCTTCCGTCGGTCGCCTTCAGTGTGAAGGTGAGCACGTCTTCATCGCCGGCATAGCTCACGGGCAACGAGAACGTTGTGATGCCCACGGCACGATTGAGCAGCACGGTGTCGAGTCCGTCGCTCTTGCGTTGCGTGGTGATGGTTAGTGTGTCGTGCAATGTATCCACCTTTCCTGTGGCATCATAGAGGTCGTATTTGGCATAGACCGTGTTGTTTAGCGGACAGTCGATGGTGCTACAAGCGCATATCACCAAGGGGATAAACAAAAACGGGACTATTTTCCGCATCTGATTTCCTCCTCTATTTGATAGTCGTTGCGGTTTTGCGAACTGCGGCTCACCAGGTCGCCGATGAAGCCGGCAAGGAAGAGTTGAGTGCCTATCATCATCATGGTGAGGGCAATATAGAAGTAGGGGGAGTCGGTCACCAAGCGTTGTGGTATGCCTTGGCTTAGTGCCCACAGTTTGTCAACGCCGATGAGAAAGGCCGAAATGAAGCCGATGAAGAACACAATGGTGCCCAAGAAGCCGAACACGTGCATCGGTTTCTTGCCGAAATTGCTCAGAAACCACAGTGTGATGAGGTCGAGATAGCCATTGAAAAAGCGGTTCCACCCCATAAACTTCGACTTGCCGAACTTGCGTGCCTGGTGGTGTACGGGTTTTTCGCCAATCTTGTCAAACCCCGCATTCTTGGCGAGGTAGGGGATGTAGCGGTGCATTTCGCCGTAGACCTCAATGTTTTTGACCACTTCACGGCGGTAGGCTTTCAATCCGCAGTTAAAGTCGTGCAGGTTATGAATGCCGCTCACCTTGCGTGCCGTAGCATTAAATAGTTTGGTTGGAATGGTTTTCGACAAGGGGTCTCCTTGCTTTCTATTTTGCTTGTAGCCCGACACGAGGTCATAGCCGTCTTCAGTTATCATGCGGTAGAGTTCTGGTATCTCGTCGGGAGAGTCCTGCAGGTCGGCATCCATCGTGATGACCACATTGCCTTGGGCTTCCTTAAAACCGCAGTAGAGGGCGGGACTCTTGCCATAGTTGCGGCGGAACTTGATGCCCTTAACGTGCTCCGATTGCTTGCTGAGGTCTTCGATGACCTTCCAAGAACTGTCGGTCGATCCATCGTTCACGAATATAACCTCAAACGAGAAGCCGTGCTCGTTCATCACGCGCTCTATCCAAGCGTAAAGTTCGGGGAGTGACTCTTCTTCGTTAAAGAGAGGCACTACTACTGAAATGTCCATATTGTTTTCTATTGTCTTTGTTCTGTTATGTGGTTGTCTGCAGGTGCGCTTCGGCGTGTCAGTGCGGCAATGGGGATGGCTAACAACAAACCGGTGATGATATTTATCGTGGCGCAGTTGAAGGCAATGTTGATGGGTTTGATTTCCAGCATCTGGTTGACAATCATCTTTATTTCTCCTTGGGTGTAGCCGTAGCTGGCGAGCAACGTGGCTGAGGCTGGATCGGATAGCGCCTGTACGTATTGGTTGATGATGAAACCATGGTCAACAAATGCGAAATAGATGTATTGAGCCAGCGCGAAAAGAATGGAGGCGTAGAAGAATGTATAGGCGGAAAACGTCCACGACCGTCTGAACGACAATCCTCCGTCAATCTGACTACGATAGGTGCGGGTTTGGCGGGTCATGATGTAGGGGATGAGAATGATGGATACCAACCAAAGCAAACTGAAACTCGGCTCGTGAAACTGTGCCACGAAACATGCGAAACTGGCTATCCATAAAATGGTCATCTTCAGACCGGCTATCCTGGCAAAAGCCTTGAGTTGTATAAATGCGTTTACACTTTCTGTATTCATGTTTAAATAGCGCTCTTGTAATGCTGCAAAATTACGGCTTTTATTTTATATATAAGGTAAGGGTAGGGCTTTTTTTAGTTTTTATCTCACTTTTTGTGAAACGTGTTTTTAAAAGAAGTTAATTTCGAGAAGATTTTGTAGCGTCTTTTGTTGTGATTAAAGATTTATTGCTACCTTTGCACCCGCAAAAACAAGACGGGTAAGTCTTGTACGGTCAGCTCCCTTCGAATCCTCCAGGACGGGAACGTAGCAAAGGTAGTTGGTTGTAGC
>CAVKQP010000026.1:0-14266 GCA_963658165.1 Clostridium sp. CAG:302
GGTTCCACGCATAATAGGGTATTAAGGTCATGTCAAGTGGTGTTGCTCCGATGCCGCCTTGCTGGTCGTCTGCCAACAACTGGGCACGTGTCTTGATGGCTATGACCCTGAACGAGGGTACGCCTGGTGTTTCAAGGTTTTCTATCGCATGGTTTTCGTCAAGCGAGAACGTGGGGCGCTTGTTCATCACAACATGGAGCACCGACTTGTTTTGGTTGTCTACAGCCTCAGCGCAATAGACCAACGGACCGCGTTCCACAGCCACCCGTCCCTTGTCGGCTGCCACTTTCTGGTTTGCCACAACTGTGCGCACAGGCATATCAAAGTGTATGCGCACCACATCGCCGCGCTTCACGTTCTTCAATGCCACGTATCCGCGGTTGGCATCTGGGGCGGCTGTCACAGCCTTGCCATTCACCGTAATCGTATAGGAGGGTGTCAACGTGTCGCTGTAGGCATAGAGGTCGCTCGGCACCACACGGTTTCTCACCCATCCAGGCACACGAATCATCAAGTTGGCCTGCTTGGCATAATTGCGCTTCACGGTGATGGTGATGTCGCCATTCCATGGGTAAGCGGTGGTTTCTTCTAGTTCTATTTCACGCCCATCTATCTGCAACGTGGTCGTATTGCCTGCGAAAAGGTTGACATAAATGTCGTTTCCCTTCACACCGTAGAGGTAACCAGGCACGGAGGGAATAAAGCGGCAGAGATTGCTCGGGCAACATGCGCATCCGAACCAAGGCTGACGCGTGGTCGTACCATCGGCATTAAAGGCATAAGAACCGTCGCTTGCCAATGGGTTAGGATAGAAGAAGCGACCGCCATCCATGCTCATTCCCGAGATGACACCGTTGTATAGCGTGCGCTCCAAGCAGTCTATATACTTGCTTTCTCCGTGTAGCATGAACATGCGCTCGAACAGATAGACCATCGAAATGGCAGCGCACGTCTCGTTATAAGCACTCATATTGGGTAGCTCATAGTTACTCCCAAACGACTCGCCCGCATGTCTTGCCCCCACTCCACCGGTGAGATAGTATTTGCGGGAAACAATGTTGTTGAAGATTCGGTCTATCGTACGGATGTATGAAGAGTCGCGCGTCAAGGCGGCAACATCTGCTATGCCAGCATACATGTAGCCTGCACGCACGGCGTGCCCTACGGCTTCGCGCTGTTCAACGATGGGTTTGTCACTCTGAGAATAGGCATTGCGTCGCTTGGTCTTTCCTCGCCAGTCGAGCAAAAACTTAGCCTCATCCAAATATTTCCTATCACCCGTCACAGCGTAGAGGCGCACCAAAGCCATCTCAGCTATTTGATGACCAGGCACCACAGTGGTCTGCCCCGATGCCTTGTCGGCTCCCACCTCCCGGCAAACACAGTCGGCATAGCGGCAGGCAATGTCTAAAAACTTGTGGCTGCCCGTGGCTTGAACGTGGGCACAGGCGGCATCAACCATATGACCAAGGTTATAGAGTTCGTGACTAAGGTCTTCCTCTTTCACCCAACGCTTGTCGCCCGACCAACTGTGAGGATGAGCTGGATTGATGGTGCGTGCCGTATAGAGGTAGCCATCGGGCTCTTGCGCCGCCCCAACAATGGTAATCACGCTGTCTATATAGGCTTTCAGTTTCTCGTCGGGATAGGTCTGAAGAATGTAGCTCGCCCCCTCAATGGTCTTGTAGACATCGGTGTCGTCGAATGAAAAACCCATGAAACGACTCACATCCCACTCGGGTGTAGACAAACCCGCATGTCCAGGATGTTGCAAAGTGTAGGCTGCCATCTCGAAATTCTTATAGCGGTGTTCGCTTGCACACTTACTAAACGCCAACGGAATGGTCACTTCGCGCACAGCCCGAAGCCTGTCGCCCCAAAAGGAGCCTGCTTTTATCTTCACATTGGTAAAAGGCACTTGCATGTAGGGATAGCTGCCGTCCACAGTCTTTTGCGTCTTTGCTGGCAGCGCAACCGTTGCTGAAAGCATCAGCAAGGATAGTATTGCTTTCTTCATAAGTTGATTAGGTAAAACGTTCTGCGATTGATTATCATGCGCAAAGGTAGCAAAAAGCTGTTACAACAAAGTGAAGACACACGTCTATTTGCTTTCGTAGGAATAAAAAACCGCTTGTCTTTGGGTAGGCAAGCGGTTTTCTATCTATATAATAAGGTGTGTTAGAATCCGAAGATGTCTTGTTTGCTCACACGCTTCACGGGACCTATCTTCTCCAAAGCCTTCATATCGATGTTGTTTTCATCGCCTAGAATGATGTAGCGATAGGGTTTGTGTGCCATGGTCTGACGCTCGAAGTCCACGATATCCTGCATGGTGAGCGAAGGCAACTGGGCATAGACGATTTGTCTGAGGTCGCCTTCATAGCCACGCTCCAATGCGCCATCATAGGCTGAGATGAGACTCTTGCGACTGATACGGCTGGCAGCAATGCTCTTCATGAGCGACTGCTTGGCGAGTTCGAAGGCTCCTTCACCCTGCGGGATGGTGTCGAGGATGCTATTAAACACCCTTATGCAATCCATCATCTTGTCGTTTTGCGAGATGATCATGGTTTGTGCGTATTCAGGATGTCCCTTGCGTGAGGGTGCCACATAGTTTGCACTAGCACTGTAAGCTAGTCCGCGGCTCTCGCGAAGTTCCTGGAACACCACCGTGTTCATGCCTCCTCCGAAGTAGTTATTGAACAGATTGATGATGGGCGCACGCTGTGGCGTCCACTGAAGATTCTCGTTATGATACTGCATCATATAGATGTTCTTCGCCTCATAGGGCGCTATCACAATCTCGTTCTGGGTGGTTGTCTGCTCCATAGGTTCCTCGCCTTGGAGGGGCTGAAGCCTTTTCTTGGCGGTCTGATGGGTGCGATCCACCTGCGCAATGACTGTCTTCAACGCTTCCGGACCATAATATTCCACAGTGTGCTGATAGTTTGACAACCCTTTCATGAGGTCTACCAAGGTCTTCGGATTGCAAGCGTCGAGTTCTGCATTGGTCATGATGCCCTTGCGCACCGACTCTGCGCCAAAGCGTGCATAGGATACCAAGGCACGATAATTAGACTTTTGGTCGTCCATTTGGTCTTCGCGGCTCTTTTTTACTAGTGCTACGTAGTCCTTATAGGCATCGTTATCCACCTGCGCATGGTGCATCACGTTTTCAAGCAAAGCCAGTGCCTGCGGCATGTTCTCGCTCAGTCCGCTCAGGCTCACATACACGTTGTTGCCTTCCACACCTACTCCATAGTTGCAAGCGAGCTTGTAGAACTGCTTTTTCATCTGCTCCGCAGAGAGTTTGTCTGTGCCGAGATAGTCGAGATAGTCGGCAGCATAAGACAAGCGTTTGTCGGCATAGGAACCAAAGTCATACTTGAACGTGAGGGTGAAGATGCCGTTTTCGGTGTTCTTCACATAGAGCATAGGGAGCCCCTTGCCAGTCTTTGCCTTGGTGATGGCGCTATTGAAATCGACAAATACGGGCTGTATGGGGTCGGTCTTCGCATTGACCACCTCAGCCACAAAGTCGCTCTGCTTGTCGCGGTTGGTCGGTATCGCGGTGATATGGGGCGTTTCTATCTTCTTTTCCGAGCGGTCTACGCCTTGCTCCTTATAGACAACCACATAGTTGTCAAGCATGTGCTTGTTGACGAAATCGACTATTTGTTGCTTGGTCATCTTCGAGATGCGGTCCATGCGATCCACCACGTTGGCCCATTCCACACCGTTGATGAAGGCGTTGAGATACATGTCGGCACGCTTCTCGTTGCTTTCCAACTGTCGATAGTAGGCGAGTTTCATGTTGTTGATGACCGAAGGGAGCAAGTCGTCATCGAAGTCGCCGCGCTTCAACTTGTCCATTTCGCCGAGCATCAACTGCTTCACCTCTTGCAACGACTGCCCTTGCTTGGGCATGCCCTGCATCCAATAGAAGGAGTATTCGGCAAAGTTTTCTGCTCCCGATCCGCCTCCGAGCCATTTCATCTTTTGGTCGAGGTCGAGGTCCATCAGTCCCGCCTTGCCGTTGGAGAGCATTTGTGCGATGACGTCGAGGGTGTCTGTCTGAAGCGAAGCGGCACGGTCAAACTTCCACGCAAGCATCACGTTGGCAGCCTGCTGTCCCACTACGGTCGTGTCGGTGGGCGCTGTGAGGTTGCGTACGGGGGCATACTGTGGGAACGAGAGGTTGGCACTAGGCTTCCAATCGTGGAAATACTTGTCGATAATCGCCACCGTCTTGTCTGGATCTAAGTCGCCCGACATGCAGATAGCCACGTTGTTGGGCACATAGTAGCGGTTGAAATAGTTTTTGATGTTCACGATCGACGGATTCTTCAGATGGGCTTGCGTACCGATAGTGGTCTGCGTGCCATAGGGATGTCCGGGGAAGAGTTTAGCCATCAGTGCCTCAAGCTCCTTGTTACCATCGTTGGTGAGTCCGATGTTATACTCTTCATAGACCGACTCCAGTTCGGTATGGAAGCCACGGATGACCATGTTCTGAAAGCGGTCTGCCTGTATCTTCGCCCAGTTGTCTATCTCGTTCGATGGGATATTCTCTATATAGCAGGTCACATCATTGCTCGTATAGGCATTGGAGCCCTCCGATCCGATGGCTGCCATCAACTTGTCGTATTCGTTGGGAATGTTGTAGCGGGCTGCCAACTGCGAGATGCTGTCGATCTGCTCATAGTAGCGCGCACGGAGTTTGGGGTCGGTGATGTGGCGATATTGCTCGAAACGGTTTTGTATAGAGTCGAGCAATGGGGCTTCTTTCGCCATGTCGCTGGTGCCGAAACGCTGGGTGCCCTTAAACATCAGGTGCTCCAGATAGTGTGCCAAGCCCGTGGTTTCAGCCGGATCATTGCGACTGCCCGTGCGCACACCGATATAGGTCTGGATGCGGGGCTTCTCTTTGTTGACCGAGAGATACACTTTCAGACCATTGTCAAGCGTGTAGATGCGGGTGTGCATCGGGTCGCCCTCCACCGTCTGATACTTGTACGTCTGTGCCGTGGCGGTGAATAGACCACCGAGCAACAGCGCAGAAATCATAATGGTTTTCAACTTTTTCATTGCGTAATCTATTGATATTAGGCACAAAGTTACAATAAAAAGGACAAGACGAACGGATTTGCTCCTAATTTTTTCAGCGTTTCACAGAAGGAGAAACACCGACAACTCTTTTCGCTTAAATTCTGTCAATTTGTTTGGAGCATCGCTACGAATGATGTACTTTTGTAAGAGAAACGCACGAAATGGCGTATTCACCACAAACACACAGCATATTATGATCAGACCTGTTAGACCCGACGATGTTGAAAGCATCACTCGCATTTACAACCACTATGTGCTCAACACCACCGTCACGTTTGAGACGGCGGCGCTTACTATCGCACAAATGAAGGAGCGCATGGAATCCATCGCCCGCTCACACCCCTATTTCGTTGACGAGGAAGACGGCAAGGTGGTGGCCTACTGTTGCGCCCATCCATGGAAAGAGCGCGCTGCCTATCTCCACACTTGGGAGAACACCATCTATGTGGATGCTTGCGCCGAACACCAACACATAGGCACGGCACTGATGAAAAAGCTCATCGAAGCATGCCGCCCCACCGACTGCCATGCCCTCATCGCCTGTATCACCGAAGAAAATGCGGCAAGCATAGCCTTTCATGAGAAGTTGGGATTTAAAAAAGTGTCCCACTTCAAAGAGGTGGGACAGAAGTTCGGCAGATGGCTCGATGTGGTTGACATGGAGCTACTGTTGGAGTGACGCCTTGAAACGCTCCAAGGTGTCGGCCGACACATCGCCAAGCGCAAACTCGCGGTCGGCATCGGCGGCAACGGCATCGAGCCATTGCTGACGGGCACGAGCGCCCGCCTCATGTATTTCTGCTGGGTTCAACGACTTGCCCAATTGGTTCAGCAAGTCGCCAAAGAACTTTGCCTCTATTCCTTTTCGTCTTTCCGTTTGGGCGAAAGACGCAATGTTCCACCGCAAATCTGCCATGGTAGGAATGTCTCCTGCCGTTAGATCAGACAGCAAGGTGTCGTAGTCGGTGCAACTCATCACCATGCCTGCCACATCCATGCAAGCCATATCGTCGTGCTCACCGACCATATCGTCGGCAGTGGGCAGCGATTCGGCACACTGCGACAAGGCTTGCTCCAAATACATGTCGACCGCCATCGTGTAGAGGGCGATGCCTTTCTTGAGGGCAGAAGCCTTGATGGTGAACCCACGCCACGTGTATTCTTTCTGTTGTCCTTGACTCTCGACCAATCCTTCGAGCAACGCCTTGCCTGCCAACAGGTCGGTTACCACCACGGGGTTGAGCCACTCATAGTTCACCACACTGTGGCGTGCCCCCTGCGGGCGCACATCGCGCTTGCGCCATTTGTCCACATCGCGATAGAGTCCTGCGCTAGTTAGGTTGCGGCCGGGCACAAGCCAATGACGCCCTTCGGCTCCGATGAGATAGGAGAAAGGCAGTTCGCGCGTGTCGGGATGGTTGGTCACCTTGCCCAGCACCACCGAGAACGCACCCACCGTAGCGGGCAGAAGCACATGTGAACCACTGCCTGTCTTCGTGCCACGCAGCAAGTGGCCATAGTGTATAGGACCGAGCTTATAGGCGTGGTTGCTGAAATTGGTGGCAGAACCGGCATTGTAGAACGCATACTGACAGCCTATGAGCAGTGAACTCTTGTGGTGACTCACCGTGAACGGACCGCAGAAGGCAGCGCAGGCTTCGCCATTGGCCATATAGCAATTGGCGAAAAAGACACTGCTTTCGGCAGAGAAGCCACTGGTGATGATGGTCGATTCGCCCACAAAACAATTGCTTATCCGAGCGGCATCGACCACCGACGAACCCGCCGTAATGATGCTGTTTTCACATATCACATCTTGCCCGATATAGGAACTGGCATCGCCTTGGCCCGACACCGTGCAGTTGCTCACCCGGCTGGCACCCGCTATCTCACAGTCATCGTCCACAATCGAGTTGCTCACCTCCTTAGCATTGGTGATCTTCACGCCGTTTCCGATATAGCCACGCTCTGGAACGGTGCGCTCCACAGCGTCTTTTGCCATGGCTGTGAGTATGGTTGCCACCTCACTATTGTCTTGTTCACGCACCATCATGTCGGCGATTTGGGCAGTGAGGCCCTCAAAGAGCACGATGTTGCCACGGCCTGCCTCGTTGAGCACAGAGATGGAAAAGCCTTGGCCGAAGGTGGCTCCGCCCGTGGTTTCAATGGTGCCCACGTTCGATATGTAGCAGTCGTCGTGGATGTCGTAGTTGCTGATATAGTTGCCCACATTCTCGATGAGACAGTTGTCGCCTATGGTCACATCGTGGAGCACCACATTTCTAATGCCCGTGTGCTTGCGGAAGCCTGCACTCACCTCTATTGTCTTGTCGAAGACACCCAACTGTACGTCGCCATAGAACGACACGTTGGACAAATGGGCGGGCGTAAAATAGTCAGCCACACAGACCGTCGTCCAGTCGGCGGCGGTACAACCATGGTCTTCCAGAAATGCAATCTCCTGGTCTGTCAGAGCTCTATATTCAGTCATAAGCGTGATTTATTCCGTGGGATAAAGGAAGTCGTTATAAGGATATTTCTGCACGTGGAGTTCGCGTACTTTCTTATATAGCACGTCGCGCAGTTCGTCTATGTTGATGCGTTCGCGCGCCGAAATGAACAAGCAGTTCTCATTGAGTCGTGCCATCCATGTCTTTTTCAGTTCTTCGAGCGTCACGTTTTCGCGTGTGGGAGGCGTGAGGTCGTCTGGATCCTTGTCCACCCAGTGATAGTCGTCTATCTTGTTGAAGATGATCATGCTCGGTTTGTCGGCACAGTCCAAGTCTTTGAGCGTGTTCTCAACCACACTGATTTGCTCCTCAAAGTCGGGATGTGAGATGTCTACCACGTGCAATAGCAGGTCGGCTTCACGCACTTCGTCGAGCGTAGACTTGAAAGAATCGACCAAGTCGGTAGGCAATTTGCGGATGAAACCCACCGTGTCTGCCAACAGGAAGGGCAGGTTTTCAACCACCACCTTGCGCACGGTGGTATCGAGTGTGGCAAACAGTTTGTTCTCGGCAAACACTTCGCTCTTTGCCATCAGGTTCATCAGCGTAGATTTGCCCACGTTCGTATAGCCTACCAGTGCCACACGGATGAGTCGTCCGCGGTTCTTGCGCTGGGTGGTTTTCTGCTTGTCGATTTCCGCCATGCGCTCTTTCAACAGACTCATGCGGTTGAGGATGATACGGCGGTCCATCTCCAACTGAGTCTCACCCGGTCCACGGAGTCCCACACTACCCTTTCCGCCACCAGAACCAGAGCCACCGCCCTGACGCTCCAAGTGGGTCCAAAGACGCTGCAGTCGGGGGAGCATGTAACGATACTGTGCCAGTTCCACCTGCGTCTTGGCATTGGCGGTCTGCGCACGCATGGCAAAGATGTCGAGGATAAGCGATGTGCGGTCGAGTATTTTAACCTGTAGCACATTCTCAATGTTGCGTATCTGCTTGGCAGAAAGTTCATCATCGAAGATGACCATACCGATTTCTCGTTCCGCATCCTCTTCGGCTTTGATGTAATCGCGTATTTCTTCCAGTTTTCCCTTGCCCACATACGTGGTCTGGTTGGGGCCGCCCACACGCTGCGTGAAGCGTTTCACGGTCTTCGCGCCTGCCGTATCGGCAAGAAATTCTAGCTCGTCAAGATATTCATTGGTCTTGGCTTCATCCTGCTCCTTGGTGATAAGTCCCACTAGAATAGCAGTCTCTGCCTTCACTTCCGATATTACAAATTCTTTCATACAATATTATATATAGATGCAAAAGTAGTGTAAAGTTCCCGTTCCCCGAAGAAAAAGCATGGAAAAAACAACGAAACGACAACGCTCTGCCCCTGTTTTGTGCATTCGTAGTCATCTTCTGAGCCTCATCAACAAGGTAAACGTGACCCTCTTTTTCGCACATTTCGAGCCGAAACGTGCAAACGTTTACGTTAAAAAATACATCTTTTCCATAGGGTTATTTGATTTGTATCAATTAAATATCTACCTTTGCACAAGATAAAAAACCGATTTTCATAAGATATATAACTACATAAAAACTGCTGAAACATTCAAAGAAAACGCAAAAAGAGCACTCTGACGTGAGTCAGGGTGCTCTTGTCTTTTTTATCTTAGTCTGCCTCTTAGCCATCGTAACAGGCAGTTTTACGGGGTCTAAGAGGCAGTTTTACGAGTCGTTAATGGCACACTAATTTTTCTTCACACGCGTTGCCAATATGAAATAGGCAATGAGCAAGACATAGGCTCCGAGCGAAAGCAGTTCGCTGAGCGAGTTGGCAAGCCATGCGTCGTTTATCGGATTGAAACCTCCAAACCGCAACAACGCACTCACCACACCCATCAAGGCACCACCTGCAATGAAGCCGCTTGCCAACAATGTGCCCTTCTCGCCACGCTCTTTATTGACAGTTACGTCTTTCGAGCGCGTCGTCACATACCAGTTGACCGCACCGCCCACAAGCAGCGGAACGTTCAGCTCGATGGGAATAAACATGCCGAGGGCAAACGCCAACGCTGGCACTTTGAACAGGGTGAGCACGATGGCTATCAGCGCGCCAATGCCATAGAGCACCCATGGGGCACCCACACCATTCATCAGCGGTTCGATGACGGCAGCCATCGCGTTGGCTTGCGGTGCAGCCAACTGTCCGCTGGTGAAGCCATAAGTTTCGTTGAGCAGCATCATGACACCGCCCACCGTGGCCGCCGACACTAATGTGCCGAGGAATTTCCACTGTTCTTGCTTCTTCGGCGTAGAGCCTAACCAATAGCCAATCTTAAGATCGGTGATGAAAGAACCCGCCATGGAAAGTGCCGTGCAGACCACTCCGCCCATGATCAAAGCCGCGAGCATACCGCCCGTGCCCTTCAAGCCAATCGCTACCAACACTACAGAAGCCAGGATGAGGGTCATCAGTGTCATGCCAGAAACGGGGTTGCTGCCCACAATGGCGGTGGCGTTGGCTGCTACCGTGGTAAACAAGAAGGCGATGACTGCCACCAAGAGAATGCCAATGACAGCATAAAGCAGATTGTCCATCAATCCAAACCAGAAGAACAAGAACGTCACGGCAATCGTAACCAACGAACCAATGGCGATGATACGGAACGAGATGTCACGCTGCGTACGGATGCGCGCCTTCTGTTCGTCACTTTTGCCACGCATTTCTTTGGTTGCCAACGATATGGCACTCTTGATGATGCCCCACGACTTGATGATTCCGATGATGCCAGCCATAGCTATGCCACCGATACCAATGCTCTTGCCATAGCTCTTGAAGATGGCTTCTGGACTCATCTCGCCGACTGCTGTCGTGATAGACGGATCCCACTGGGCAAGAACATCGTGTGGGAAAAGGAGTGCCATGCCTGGTACGATGAGCCACCACACGGCAAACGAACCGAGACAGATGATAAAGGCATATTTCAAACCTACGATATAGCCTAATCCGAACACCGCCGCACCCGTGTTAACCTTGAACACCAACTTGGCATGGTCTGCCACCTGTTGTCCCCACACGCAGACACGCGAAGTGAAATTCTCGTTCCACCACCCGAAGGTAGCCACAATGAAGTCGTAGAGACCGCCCACTAAGCCTGCAATGAGCAGCGGTTTGGCTTGACTGCCACCCTTTGCTCCCGACACGAGAACCTGCGTAGTGGCAGTGGCTTCGGGGAAGGATACTTGCCATGCATGTCGCTCACGAAATATTTGCGGAAGGGTATGAGGAACAAAATGCCAATGATGCCACCTAAAAGCGACGAGATGAAGATCTTGAGAAATGATGCACTCATGTCGGGATACTTCGCCTGCAGAATGTAGATGGCAGGCAGGGTAAAGATGGCTCCTGCTACTACGGCTCCCGAACAGGCACCTATGCTCTGAATAATCACATTCTCACCCAGCGCCTTGTTGCGATGTGAGGCGGTAGACACACCCACGGCTATAATGGCAATGGGGATGGCAGCCTCAAACACTTGACCGACCTTCAGTCCGAGATAGGCAGCCGCCGCCGAGAAAAGCATAGCCATCAGGATGCCCCACGTCACTGACCACGCATTCACCTCAGGATAATCTTTGTGCGCATCGAGCACGGGATGGTATTCCTCTCCCTCGTTCAGTTCTCGAAACGCATTGTCGGGCAAGCCGACCAATTCTTTTTCTTCCATAAATAACGTTACTTTGATTGTTTCTATTGCAAAAGTACAGCATTTCCCGAGAATATTGTTAATTTTGCGAAACAAAATACCTGCCACATGAAAACTATCCATCCCGTAGCCATCTTCCACTCTCCACTGAAATCGAAGTTCGGCATTCCGCGCCAAAGTGGTGTGGCGAAGCACTTGTCTGGAAGCATCACGCTTGAGCCCGACTATCGCTCGCCCGATGCGCTACGAGGGCTGGAAGGCTTCGACTATCTATGGTTGGTGTGGGGATTTTCTGCCAACAAGCACGAGGCAACGGGTGTTACCGTACGCCCTCCCCGCTTAGGCGGCAATGAGCGCATGGGCGTTTTCGCCACTCGCTCGCCCTACCGCCCTAATGGTTTGGGGCTTTCGTCGGTCAAGATAGAGCGCATCGAACTCGATGCAACGAAGGGGCCTGTCATCCATGTGTCGGGAGCAGACTTGATGGACGGCACTCCCATCTACGACCTGAAGCCCTATCTAGCCTATGTGGATGCCCACCCCGAAGCTCGCAGCGGATTTACCGACACGACCCCATGGCAGCCGCTGCGTGTGGAGATGCCCGACGAGATAGCTTCCTCCTTTACTGAAACAGAACTGAAGGCGCTGCGTGAAGTGCTTGAAAACGATCCTCGCCCATCCTATCACCACGCTCCCGACCGCATCTACGGCATGCCCTTCGGTCACTACGACATCAAGTTTCAAGTGGCAGACGGCGTTCTCACGGTGATCGAAGCCGCACCTATCCAGTGATTATTCCGCAGTAAACCAGAAGAATAAAAATGCCCAGTGTGATCCATCATCACGTGTTTGTCGTGCGCTCCGTGCTTCTTTTTTGTTAATTTACTTTGCTTTATCTTAAGAAATCCGTACCTTTGCACCGATTTACAGAATGTAGATTAAGGGGTGTCCTATGATTGTAGGGCTGAGAACATACCCTCGAACCTGATACGGATAATGCCGACGTAGGGATTCACCGGTACATGAAAAGTACCCCTTTTTATGTGTTTTTCATTAAAAATAAGCTTTAAACAATGAAAAAGAAAAATGGCATTGCGCTGGCAGTGGCATGTGTCCTTGGTGGACAGATGGCTATGGCGCAATCGAAACTAGACACCACGAAGGTGAACAAGCTCAACGAAGTGGTTGTCAAAGGTGTGAGAGCTATGAACAATGCTCCATTCGCAGTGGCGAACATCAAGAAATCTGAATTACAAAACTTCTCGAAGTCGGGCAAAGAGTTGCCCTTCTTGCTCCAACAAACACCGGGTGTGCTGGCATGGAGCGAAAACGGAATGGGCACAGGAACCGTATATATGCGCATGCGCGGCGCCGCTGGTAGCCGCATCAACGTGACACTCGATGGTGTGCCACTCAATTCGCCAGAAGACCAAACCGTGTTTTGGGCAAACATGAATAGCTATGCCTCTATGCTCGGAAGCGTGCAGATACAAAGAGGCGTAGGTTCGTCGACCACGGGTGATGGTGCTTTCGGAGGTTCTCTGTCGTTGGCAATGAGCACTCCTTCACTCACACCATCCCTGCAACTCACGGGGTCGTATGGTTCGTTTAACACCTATAACGCAGGACTCAACTTCTCGACAGGTCTTATCGGCAAGCATTTCATCTTCGACGGGGCTTATCACGAGACTTCAACAGACGGTTATGTGCATGGCACCAATGGTCGTTCGGGATCCTACTATGGCGGTCTGACTTGGTTGGGCGACAACTTCAAAATCAGCTACAAGAACATTGGCAACTTCGAGAAGACTGGACAGGCATGGTGCGGTGTGCTGGAAGGTGACTACGACACCAACTTCACCATGGAGGACTATGGCATACACTCATATAAAGATATGTATGAGCACGGCATGGGACGCTACAACGTGATGACGGAAGTTATTGATTGGAACGAGGCAGATTGGAATAACGGAACATTTACAACCTCTCCCCACACTCTCCGCAACGGCAATGCTTGGGACAAGACTACAGACAACTTCTATCAGAACCACAATATTCTGTCGGCTTCTTGGTCGCCATCAGAGCACTGGACACACCATGCGGCACTGCACTACACCTATGGCTATGGATACTACAAGGAATTCCGCATTGCTAAAAGACTGAACGAGAAGTTCGGCATCAACGAGTTTGGAGATGACGGCAAGGGCATCAAATCTGAGACAGTGCGCAAGAAAGGTTTGACACAGAACACTTTTGGCGGTATTTATAACGCTAACTACAAGGACGAAAACTGGGACGTAATAGGTGGCGTGAGCGCACAATTGTTCCGTGCAAGCCACTGGGGCTACCTCACCTATATTGCCAATGAAACATTGGAAAAGAAATATCTCGCCAACGGCGGACAATATAAGTATTATGATTCGGATGCCGACAAGAACGACTATAGCTGGTATATCAAGGCCAACCACAAGTTCTGCGACAACTGGAACTTCTTTACCGACCTGCAGATGCGCTACGTGAACTACTCTACAGACGGCATTAACGACCGCTTTGTCGTAGAGAAGAAGGTGGACGGAAAGAAATATTACACCAACCAGCGCCTCGACATCAACGAGAACTACTTCTTCGTAAACCCGAAAGCAGGTATCAGCTATGCCAACAACGGACACAAAGCATATGGTTCAATCGCATATAGCAACCGCGAGCCAGAGCGTAACAACTTCACCGACAATGGTAGTTACGCAGCACCAACGCCAGAACGTCTGCTCGATTTCGAGTTGGGCTATCAGTATGAGGGAAGCAACTGGCATGCAGGAGTGAACTTCTACTATATGGACTACGTGAACCAGTTTGTGCAGACGGGTGCCAAGAGCGACATCGGCGAAGCACTGACCACCAACATCAAAGACTCCTATCGCATGGGAGCAGAAATAAGTGCAGGATGGAGTCCGCTTTCTTGGTTATCGGTTGAAGGCAATGCCGCACTGAGCAGAAATAAGTTGA
>CAVKQP010000026.1:14276-15231 GCA_963658165.1 Clostridium sp. CAG:302
AGACTGGTATGCAGAAAGTGGCGAACGCACCATCCACCATGAGAACAACACACTCGCCTACTCTCCCTCTGCCATCCTCAATGGTTTCCTCAACATCCACTTTGCTGGATTCCGCGCCACATGGCACACTAACTTCGTAAGTCGCCAATATTTGGACAACTCTGAGAGCATTGAGCGTTCACTGCCTTGCTTCTCACAGACCAACATCAACCTGAACTATACATTCAACGTGGCTAAGAAGTTCATCGGCATGAAATCTATCACCATTGGCGCCGACTTGAACAACATCTTCGATCGCCACTACGCAGCAAGCGGTTCTGTATGGTATAGTTGGTTTGACAAAAACGACCAGCGCAAGCAGGCCCTCTCATACATACCTGTAGCTGGCTTCACAGCAATGGGACATCTCACTCTGAACTTCTAAAGTGATGACAGAATTTATATCCGCACACGGATTAGACATTTTTACAACGGTACTCGGGCTCGTCTATATCGGGCTCGAGTATCGTGCTCATATAGCCCTGTGGTTGGTAGGTATCATTATGCCCGCACTCGACGTGTATCTATATTGGAGTCACGGCTTGTATGGAGATGCTGGCATGGCGGTCTACTACACAGCAGCTGCCATCTATGGCTATCTAGTTTGGAAGTTTGGACGAAAGCGAGGACAAAAAGAAAGTGGGCAGTTGCCCATCACCCATCTCCCACACCGCCTTATCATACCCACATTGATAGCATTCCTCGGTGCTTGGGGCATCACCTATTATATACTAGTGCACTTCACCGATAGCACAGTTCCCGTAACCGATGCATTTACAAATGCCTTGAGCTTTGTCGGTCTGTGGGCGCTCTCAAGAAAATATATAGAGCAGTGGATATTTTGGATTGTCGTAGATGCATTCTGCACTTATCTCTATATCGTCAAAGGCATCCCGTTCAAAGCCTTACTCTACGG
>CAVKQP010000027.1:0-14908 GCA_963658165.1 Clostridium sp. CAG:302
ACAGTTTCGGCGAGGAGGGACTGGCAAAGGTAATAACGTATGTGAAAAGCCACCCAGAGGTGAATGCCTATGGCGGATGGCTCAACACCGACAACAACAAGTATTACTTCGACGCCACGATGATTTGCCTAACCAAGGAGAAAGCCGAACAGATGGCGAAGGAGAACCATCAGACGGCATATTACGACTTGGAGAACAACGTGGAGATAAGGCCATAGGCTGACTGCCGACTGTCGTCAATGAAACGACGGGTGAGACACAGCTTGATGTATATGGGTATGGTTATATCCTATATGCTACGCCCAACTTGAATTCGAAGGTGTTGGCATGCACATTGTTGTGATATTTGTAGCGGGTGTTGCGGAGAAAGTAGCTACCTGACAGTTCGGCGGCGAGATTGCCCTTGATGTTGAAGCGGAACATAGGGTTGAGCACGAGCAACTCGGCAGTGCTTTTGTCGCCTTGCACATTGTAGTAGAGTGGGTCTTTGTTTTCCAAGTCCTTAGTCTCGTAGCCTTTCCATGTGAAGATGCGGTAGTAGGAGGCTGAGAGCGAGAAGACGCCCACACGGGGGAACGTCATGATGGTGTTGGTCTTGAAACTGAAGCCGCTACCCATGTTGTAGTCGCGGTCGATCACCTGATAGTAGTCGCTCTTGCTGCCGCCGAGGGCTATGCCATCGATAAAGATGCGTTGCTCAATGCTGCCCAAGTGCCCTACGTTGTTGAAGCGATAGATGATGCCAGGGCCAAACGCCATTGCCTCGGAGATGCGGTAGGGCGTGAGCGAGGTGCCGTCTTTCACGGGCTCTGAGTTGTAGAAGTTGAAGTGCTGGAAGATGCCGAATTGGGCATCCACATTCTTACCAGCATAGATAGGCGCACCCCACAGACGACCTGTGAGTATGGCTTTGCTGAATAGCGGTTGGTTGGCACTCATGCCGATGGTCACCTCTGCGGTGAAGTAGTCGTAGGGCTTGTTCTCTCGGTCATTGAGCGGTTCACCATATTGCAGGGCGATGTTGATGTAGGGGTTGTATTCTCCACGGAACAGACCGCCATCGTCTGCGAGATAGCGTGTGCCGACGGCAAAGTCGAGATGCACAGGGATGCGGTCGAAGTCGTGATAGAGATAGTTCTTCTGCTTCACGTGCCACGCCTCGCCTCTAACCAGTCGGTTGAATCCTTGTATGGGGTTGACAATGAGAGCTGCTGCCTCACGCAGGAAGCGACCGAAACCTTGTGTGCGGTCGTTGAGGATGGTGTGTGAGATGCGGTTGGTGATTTCGCCAATGCACGTGCCGCCCATCGTGGTTGCCATGAGGTCGTTGATGGCTGGTGGCTCACGCTCGCCAAACAGCTCCCACATCATGCTGCCGCCAAAGGCATAGGGGATAGACTCCCAGAAGTTCAATCCGTTGCTACGCGCACTGTTGAAGTATAGGTTGCCGTGGTAGGGATGAGCAAACAGGTTGGTGGTGAAGCAGTCGTTGTCCCACACGAAGCGGCGGAAGTTGTTGCGGATGGTGTGGAAGTTGATGTGGGCGAATTCCTCGTTCATCACGAAGCGGTTGAACGAGAAGACGAGCAGGTTCACACTCGTTGCTTCTGCCGCTGCTACCCATGGACGTTTCTTGCCAGGCAGGGCAAAGCGGTCGTCGGTGGGGTCTTCCACATAGCTGTCGCCCAATGGTGGTGTGTAGTTGCTGCCCGTGCGGTGGTAGGCTACGGAGAGTCCGAGCTGGGCAATCAACTTGTTTTCATAACGATGGTTGCTGCCATAGAGCCGCGTGTCGCCATAGCCGATAGAGGCAAATGCCCCGAGCGTGCGGTTGATGCGATAGTCTACGTTGGCATGCGCCTGAAGCGAATACATGCGTTCGGGCTTGTCGGTGGAGTTCTCCTTGAAGGTTTCGATATGACTGAAACCGATGTCGGCACTCACAGACCAGCGCTTGCTTAGGTTGAAATACTGTCCCAGTCGGTAGTAGAGGGCGCCTGAGAATTTCTTGTCGAGCCCCATATAGTGCGTGCCGAAACCAATGATACTATAGGTCGACTTGTTGCGGAAGCGCAAGGCGGTGTTCAGTTTCGACGTGTTGCCACCGAAGAGCATCACGTCTATCTGTGTCTTGGGGTTCACGTTGATGAGTCCTATCTTGCGCCCCACGGAGTCGCGTGTGTAGTTGATGAGTCCTATCTGCACACCACTTGGATGACTGACAGCGGCGTTGAGTATGCCCAACTGCACGCCAGTGAGTGTGTCGGCATAGTTGTACAGTCCGGCTTGCACGCCGCGCATATCTGCAGTACTCACGTTGGCACCCGCCGAAAGTTGTATGCCTTGTTTCACGCCCATGGCAATGTTTGAGATGGCACCTATCTGCATGCCTCGCATCTTCAAGGCGCTCACATTGCTGAATGGAGCTATTTGTATGCCGTTGAGTTGGTTGGCAATGTTCGACACACCCGCCATCTGCACACCATTGACAGTCTTGGCTGTGGCGTTGAGCAAACCGCCGAGTTGCAGTCCGTCCATATCGCCACTGCTGACGGTGGCAAGTCCACCGATATTCACTCCATTCACGTCGCCACGTGTGGCAGCTGTGAACAGTCCGAGCTGAAAGCCACGGAGCGTGTCGGTGGCACTAAACAATCCCACGTTGAGGTTTGCCACACGCATGGAGTCGGGTGTGGTGTGCACGATTCCCACACCCACGTTGGTATATCGGGGTGCTTTTATCTTCTTTTGTGCTATGGCATGGAATGGCTGTGCCGCTATCAAGACGGCGAGGGCAGTGAGGACTCTTTTCATAGGCATTGTGTGTCGGTGTGGTTTATCCTAATCGCTTGCGGGTATCTTCAAGGATGGCGAGCAACTCGTCCATGGTGGCAGCGCGCAACATGGCGATGCGGGTTTGGCGGAAGTCGGGTATGCCCTTGAAGATAGGACTGGCGGCAAGATGGCGGCGTGTGTGCAGGATGCCACGATACTCGTCGATGCGCTCCACGTTGATGCGCAACTGTTCTTCGAGCACGTCGAGTTTCCAGTTGAAGTCCATCGCAGGGTCCGGCTCCTTGCCGTCGAGGTGGTCGCGTATCTCCTTGAATATCCAAGGACGGCCGAAGGTGGCGCGTCCCACCATTACAGCATCCACGCCATAGCGCTCGAAGGCTTCCTTGGCTTGTTGGGGTGTGGTGATGTCGCCATTGCCGATGATGGGGATGTGGATGCGTGGGTTCTTCTTGATTTCACCAATCAGTGTCCAGTCGGCTTCTCCCGTGTACATCTGTGAACGGGTGCGCCCATGGATGGTGAGTGCCTGAATGCCGCAGTCTTGCAGTTGCTCGGCAAGGTCGGTGATGATGAGGTTGTTGTGGTCCCATCCCAATCGGGTCTTCACCGTGACGGGCGTGTGGACGGCTTTGACCACCTCGCGTGTGATGTCGAGCATCAGTGGCACGTTCTTCAGCATGCCAGCACCTGCACCCTTGCCAGCCACTTTTTTCACGGGGCAACCGAAGTTCAGGTCTATCACATCGGGGTGTGCCTCTTCCACAATCTTAGCGGCTTCGACCATCGACTCCACGTCGCGGCCATAGATCTGTATGCCCACGGGGCGCTCCTCGTCACTGATGGTCAGTTTGCTCACCGTACTCTTGATGGAGCGTACCAAAGCCTCGGCACTGACAAATTCGGTGTATACCATTGAGGCACCAAACCGCTTGCAGAGCATGCGAAAGCCAATGTCGGTCACGTCTTCCATCGGGGCGAGCACCACGGGATGTTCTCCCAAGTCTATATTATTGATTTTCATTGTTTCTATTCTCAGTGTTTTTCCTACATATATAAGTGATATGTGCCTCCTGCCATGGCTTTCACCACCCCTTTCATCTCCATCTCGAAGAGCACGGCAGTGAGTTTGCCTACATCCATACCCGTCTTAACGGAGAGGATGTTGATTTGCAGGTCGTTGTTCTTCTCCAAAGTATCGGCAATCTTCTGTTCGTCTGCCGTTAGGGTGGGGAACAACTGGCGCTCGATGCCTCGCCGTTGTGCTTGCTGCAGTGTGGCGTCTTCTTCCCATCCCATCGCCTTCACCAAGTCTTCTGCCGAAGTAATCAGGGCGGCTCCATTGCTGCGTATCAGGTTGTTGCAGCCTGCGGAATAGGGGTCGGTGGTGCGACCGGGCACTGCAAACACGTCGCGCCCGTAGCCTTGGGAGATGTTGGCGGTGATGAGGCCGCCGCCCTTGGCTGCCGATTCGACGAGGATACAACAGTCTGACATGCCCGCCACGATGCGGTTGCGGCGCACGAAGTTGATCTTGTCTGGGGTGGTGTGGGTCATATGCTCGGTGAGCAGTCCACCCTGAAGTACCATACGGTTGGCATCTTGGCGATGGCTTGACGGATAGAGCGTGTCGAGCCCGTGAGCCAATACACCCACTGTCTCATAGCCATTAGCCAAGGCTTCGCGGTGGGCAATGATGTCTACACCATAGGCGAGTCCGCTCACGACGAGCACCTTGGGGCAAAGTCGCTTCAGGTCGGCGGTGAAGCGACGGATGAAGTCCTCGCCATAGAGGGTGCTCTTGCGTGTGCCCACGATGTTGATGATGCGTCGTTGGTTGAGGTCGGCAGTGCCTTTGTAGTAGAGCACCAAGGGCGCATCGTCGCAGTCGCGCAGTCGTTGGGGGTAGGCATCGTCGTCTAAGCAGAGCATTTGGATGCCGTGCTCCATGTTGTATTCATATTCTGCACGTGCCTTTTCGAGTGGAGCATCGAGGGTGAGCAGTGCTTCTTGCAAACGGGGCGAGGCGTCGGGCAGCACCTCATGGATGTGCGTGCGGTGCTCTACGATGGCGGTAGCAGAACCGAGCTGGCGGTAGAGCTGCAGCAGTCCTGCCAGTCCGAAGAAGTTGATTCGGGCAAGCGCCATAGTGTTGATGGTCTCGTTGCGTTCCATGTCTATTCTATATAGGGGGCAAAGGCGCGGTCATACTCTTCGCTATTGCCCAGTCTGCCGTTGATGAGACATACGATTTCCACGTCACTCTTCAGGCTGAGCCGTTCGTCAGCCTTGCGATAGATGTCGTGGTGGAAGATGTAGCGCACCCCTTTCTTCTCCAGGGCGAGGCGCGAGATGAAGTGGTCGTCGCAACGCAGTGGGGTCTTATATTGCAGACTCATGCGCGCCACCACGGCATCCACACCTTTCTCGTGCATCTGGGCGAAGCTCACACCGAGCGAGCGCAGGAACAGGTGGCGGGTGTGCTCCGTGTAGTGCAGATAGTTGGCATTGTTCACGATGCCCTCAATGTCGCACTCGTAGTCGCGCACTTCCATTTCTGTTTCAAAGATATATTTCATGTCTATTCCGTTTGATATTTGTTTCCGTTCTTGAGATATTCATACCCGAAGCGGCAGCGCAGACAGTCGCGTCGGTCGCAATATTCTTTCTTCAGTTGGATGAGTGCCTGACTGTCGCCAGCGTTTTGTGCCGGCAGTCCGCACGATGCCCATGTGCGCACGATGGTGTTGTTCTCCGTCTTCAGTTGTTCCAGGAGACTGAACGCCCGGTCGCACAGTTCCTCGTTCATCTTGTGCTTGCCGTAGGCGAAGAGCATTGGCACGAGCGTGTTGATCATCAGCAGGTTGATCGAGGTAGGCGAGAGGTGCTTATTACTCTTGGTGCTGGTCGAACCGAAGGTGTAGTGGGTTTCCCAATAGGGGGTCACTTGGGTGTCGAAGAGTCGTTCGGCGTCTTCCACAGTGCGACATTCCACGAGGGCACTGAGGCTGGCTTTGCGCTGGTGATAGAGGTTTGCCATCTGCGAGATGCGTATGTGGGGGAAGTTTTGCGGCCGCAAGCGCAAGAAGCGCCACAAGGAGGCGTCTAGGGGGCTCAGCCCGAACTTGTGTTGCAGGTAGCGGTATTCGTTGCTGAGCTTGGTGAAATAGCCTTCTTCGAGTGCCTCTTTGCGGTAGAGGTCGGAGAGGGCTTTCTCGTCGAGCAGTCCTGCTTGTCCCATGAAGATGGCTTCCACTTGGAAGAGGTCATCGCGGTGATGGTCCACGCAGTGGAGGGGGATGGAGTATGCCCATTGCTCGAAAGCCTCGCCGTTGATGCCGAAGCCGAAGTTGCGTGCCAAAGTAACGAAGTAGGCGCCTTCCCATGAGCCCTCGCAGCGCTTCACACGCTCCTCGATGGCGCGCGTCTTTTGTTCCAAGCGCTCGATTTCGAGGGCAGACATCCAACTGTGCACGGTGATTGGCTGCAACTGCGGGATGATCTTGTAGCACGGAGGATAACTGTCTGTGGAGCACAACTCGCGGTATTGCTGCTCAATGTGGGGTGGTATGTCGAGTTGCATCTGTGCGGGACGTTTGCCATCGACGGTCACGGCTTCGCTTTCCGTCGTGCCGCACACGTGCAGGATGACATTGTTGTAGCGTGGGTCTCGGTCGTGCCCGTGGGCAAACCAGTCGGCGGCATGGTCGTGTATCTCCACATTGCCCACCCACAGTGTGCCGCCTATCTTCACCTTGGCGTTGAAGAAGTCGGGGCCAGCGTTGGTGTTGTGCAGTCCGGGGTCTATCACCTCGACCGTCTCACCGGCAGTGGTGTGTAGTGGGTGCAACGGAAACATCTTGTGTTTCCATATGTAGTGGAGCAGTAGTTCCATACGCGTCATTCGGTTTGTTTCGTCCAAAGGTACGATTATTTCTCGGATAAGCCGATGTGTTGTTTCATTTATTTTAGTAAAATAGTAGGGCTGGCGCCCTCGCCGGCCCCTTGCGCCTGTGTGAAATGCTTGTCACGCCAATCTTTTCTTTTGCGCTAAGGTCGACGCGAGGGCGCGTCGACTACTAGGCAGTGTTATGAAGCGCTAGAGGCAGGTTTACGACTTGTAACTCTGCCTTTTGTTCCTGCTAAGACTTATTGATAGAGCGATAAGAACGAAAAACGGCAAGATGCTTTGGTGCGCATCTTGCCGTTAAAGGTTGAATGTATCTGTTTCGATGTATTACTTCTTCAAGACTTTCACGGTCTTGCCGTCAACGTTCTTGAGGATGTAGAGTCCTGGCTGATCCATCTTGCTCACCTGCTGACCATTGGCGTTGTAGATGGCGCTCACGGTGTTGTTCTTCACCGTCTCTACCTTCTTCACACCTGTGGTAGCACCTGCGATGTTGATGGTATAGGTGTTGGCAGTCTTGAGGTCGTTGGAAACTACGGTTACAGTAGCCTTCACGCCACCGTCAACACTCTCCAACTGCTTGGTGATGAAAGCACCTTGACCGTCGGAAACCACCTTGATGTCGTCTGTGTTGATGTTGCCTGTTGTCGTGGTGTTATATTCCTTTTGATCCTTAATGAGGGTGATGTCATTGCCTTTCACGCTCATTGCCTTCACGCCAGCGTTGTAGATGAGGCGTATGTCGTCCACAAGGATGGTGTCTTTTTCTGACCCCATACCTGCATCAGCGTTGGTAGAGATGGTAGCAAGGATGGCACGTGGAGTAGCATTGTTTGCCTTGAAGTCATCATAGTTGAATGGGATGGTGATTTTCTTCCATTTTCCGTTTGTGCTTACGATTTTCGGGTTTCTTGCTTCTCCCACCACATTGTTGTAAGTAACGCCTGTTGGTGCAGGCTCATGAAATTCGGTTCCGTCGGTGATGATGGCGGTAACTGTTGCATAAGGGTGATCTTTTGCCTTTGCACCATTCGGTTTTCCTTGTCCATAGATCATCCAAACTTCCAAAGAGTCGGGCATACCATTCATTTTTGCATAGAACGGGTCGTTGTTAGCATCCACGTCTGTTTTGCTCATGTCCAACCATGCATAGTTGTTGTCTGTGTCCGTAGCTGTTGGAGAGCCTGTGTTCATGCGTCCTGTAGTGATAGTTCCGTTGGCAATGGCAATCCACATGTCGAGTGCAAGTATTTTCGCACTGTGTTTACCTGTAGAGCCAGGACGTACTTGGTCGCTGATGAAGGTGTGGGGAGCTTGTCCGGCAAGTTTCACGTAAGTGTCATCTCCTGATGCGCTCATGAAAGAGTGCCAAGCATTAGGCTCATTGCTGGTATAAGTCTTCTTGTTAGCCGTTAACGATGCAGTATGGAAGTCCTCAAACCCAGAGTTTGGAAGCTGGTAGCCCTCAGTGGTGAAGTCTACGCCTACTGTCATATAGGAGAGATTGATGTTGATGGTGGTGGCAAAGGCATTGTCCGTGAGGCGGCCCGTCATGTCGATGGGCACTTCCATGTCTACCATCGAATAATCTCTGTCATCATCGCCGTTCTTAATCTTTGTGTCGGCGTTGTACGAAAGCGTAGTCAATCCATCGATAGTCGTATATTTCACGCCGTCAAGTTGGATGGTTCCTACATTTATACTTTCTCCGCCCATAGTGATGTCGAAGTTCTTCAAGATGAGCGTATAGCCATCGTCCGACTTGTTAATGCTGATGCTTGCATCCTTTTCAACGGGTATTCCGCCGACATTGATAACCAAATGTCCCGTGTAGTCCTTCGCCATCATGGCTAGGGAAGACACAGCCAATGCTATTAAAGTAAAAAGTTTCTTCATTTGTTTCCTTGTTTATATATTCCTGTTATTTGAATTGATATATGATACCGATAGTTCCGTAGATGGGGTAGAGCGTCTGCTCTATGGTGTTGAAATCCTTCTTGAATACGCCAGAGAGTCCCCAAGTGAGTTCGGCAAAGACACCCCAACGATGTGAAAAATACCAGTCGCAACCCGCATCAATGCCAAACTGCCATCTGCGCATGTCGTCGGAGAAGTCGTAAGTGCCTTGTGAGCCCTCGTCACTACCCAATTCTACCTTAGGTCCCGTAGGGTCGTCTTGGCGCAGATAGCCATCGTAGGCAGCGCCACTGAAATTCTTGGAAGTTACGTAGGAGAAGTAGGGGCCCAACTTCAAGCGCACTTTCGAACTCACGTTGTAGGTGGCATGCAGCGGAAGGGTAATCATCCACTGCTCTACATCGGTCTGCACACAGCCCGTGAAAACACCCGCAAGACTTTCACCGCCCCTGCGTATCTCCATGTGGTAGTTCTTCACGCGGGCGTCGGTCTTCATGCCCTTGTTCTCAAAGTGCAGTCCGCCCATCAGTCCCCAATAATTGGACAGTGGCATATAGGCATCGAGCCCGATGGTTACGTTGCCTTTGAGTGTGTATTTCTTCAAACTTCGTATGGTGGCAGGCATGCCGACGGGCGATGTGCCTCCCACGCTATAGCCCTCACGGGCATAGTATTGCAAGTGGTCAAGAAAGTTGTTGCTCCACGCTTGCACCGAACAAGCGGCAAGCAACAATAGCGATAGTATGGTCTTTTTCATGATTATTCAGCTTTTGTGCAATCTACACTCAGTTCGTCTACCCACAACGTGCTGCCCACAGCCCCCTCAAATATGCCACCGTCCACACTCGATGAGCATACGATGGCGAGGCTATAGCCAAAGTCGGCGAGCTTCTTGAGGTCCACCTCCTTGTTGTAGACAAAGTCGATACTGAAGTTTGTCCAGTCGGGAGTGTCGTCTATGTCGGGGAGTTTAGCAAGGGCTACGATATGGCTATTCGTTTGCACATCGTTGCCGTTGAGCACCACCTCGTTGCCATCCTCATCGTGGTTGTCGTAGAAAACGGCATAAATCGTGCCGTAGTCCTTGCGCCCTTCAATGGTTTTCTTTTCCTTATCGATGACGGTGGCACCACGTTGATATTTGTAGTAACCATTCAGCTTGGTTGGTTTTACATTGGTTGCCTTTCCAAACTGTGTGGCAGCCATTGGGTCTTTCATGGCTTGGTCTACGACAAAGTCGCCTATAAACAGGTTACCGGCTGCGATAGGCATCTTGGCAACTTGACCGAATAGTCCCGTGTCACAAGTGGTGAGCTTTACGCAAGCACCTTCAACGCCATTCTCATCGGGCACGGTAGGATATTGATCGGGCAGGGCAGAACCCTTACTCTTGTTGAAACCACCGTTTCCAGTGTCCCAGTTGCCCAACTCGTTGCCGTTTTCATCAAGATCGCTCCACACATAATATTTCTGGGGAGGCTTGTTCGTATTCAGGTGATAATGCTCGAAACTATATTTGATCACTTCTGGAGTGGTCGCAATGCGTGGCGTTACCGATACGACATACTGCCGTTGCCACGCCTTGTCTTGCGAGGTAACGGTATAGGTGATGGTATTGCCGTTAGAGAAATCGTGGGGGGAACCACTTTCGGGCGATATGGTTGCGCCCTCGGTGATGCGGAAGTAGGGCGACAACTTCGTGATGTCAGCACTTCGTCTAACTGCAAATTTTATATTGTCTTCAGTGGAAAACACTTTGACGAGCGTGTCGGTGACATTGAAAAACATCTCTCCCGGTGTGTCCGAATGTATATAGGCTTCAGTGATGTCGCACTCTGCGTTAAGCGGTTCTTCCTTGAAGCATGACGTCATCGTGAGGCTGCAAAGAAGCGTTGCCGCAAATCCAAGATATTTCATAAAGAGCTATTCTATAAGTAACTGCGTGCAAAATTACTCCAAAAACTTTTTTCCTCCAAATGTTTTTCTCCTTTCTTTCCCTTTTGTTCCTAAAACGACATATTTAGGAGAGTGAAAGTAAAAAACGAGAGATTATTTTGCTCTGTTTACGATTTTGCCGTATATTTGCACACATTATTATTAATAATAAATAGCAATATGAAGATAGCTTTGATAGGCTACGGCAAGATGGGCAAGATGATAGAGCAGATTGCCCGCAACCGCGGCCACGAGATTGTATGTGTGATAGATATTGATAACCAGGAGGACTTCGATAGCCCTCAGTTTGCATCGGCAGACGTGGCTATCGAGTTCACTAACCCCACAGCAGCCTACGGCAACTACTTGCGCGCCTTTAAGCACAACGTGAAGGTAGTGTCTGGTTCGACGGGCTGGATGAAAGAGCACGGCGACGAGGTGCGTCGCCTTTGTAGCGAGGGCGGACAGACACTCTTCTGGGCAAGCAACTTCTCTGTGGGTGTAGCTATATTCTCTGCCGTGAACCGCTATTTGGCAAAGATTATGAACCAGTTCCCGCAGTATGACGTGACGATGGAGGAAACACACCATATCCATAAACTCGATGCGCCGAGTGGCACTGCCATCACCCTTGCCGAGGAAATCATCAGCGACATAGACCGTAAGGACAAGTGGGTGAAGGGTGTACAGCGTAATGCCGATGGCACCGTGGACGGCACGAACGACGTGGCTGCCGACGAACTGCCCATCGAGAGCATACGCCGCGATGAGGTGCCTGGCATCCACACCATCACTTACGACAGTGAAGCCGACAAGATTACCATCACGCACGATGCTCATTCGCGCCAAGGTTTTGCCATGGGTGCCGTGCTCGCAGCCGAATATACCAAGGAGCATGCAGGCTTGCTGACCATCAGCGACATGTTTAAGTTCTAAGACAAAGCGATGATAGACAAAGAAAAGGAAAAACTGAATATGAAGGTGCAGTGGGCTAAGTTCGCTGTGGTGACCGTGCTCTACCTCGCCTTCCTCGTATGGGTGCAGAGCTGGCTCGGGTTGGTGGTGCTCCCGTTCATATATGACGCTTACATTTCGAAGAAGATTAAGTGGAAGTGGTGGATATATGCTGAACGTCCCGTGAAGTTTCTCATGAGTTGGGTCGACGCCTTGGTGTTCGCCTTGGTGGCAGTATACTTCATCAACCTGTTCTTCTTCCAGAACTACGTGATACCATCAAGTTCGCTTGAACGCTCGTTGCTCACGGGCGACTATCTCTTCGTGAGCAAGATGAGCTATGGTCCGCGCATCCCTGAGACACCACTCACCATGCCGCTCACCCAGCATACGCTGCCAGTGGTCAACTGTAAGTCGTATATTGAGTGGCCCCATTGGGACTATCGTCGTGTGAAGGGATTCGGCAAGGTGCAGTTGAACGACATCGTCGTGTTCAACTATCCTGCGGGCGACACGCTGTGTAGCGCCGAACGCTACCAGGCTGCCGACTACTACCAGATGGTCTACTCCTTCGGACAGCAACTTGACGGGCGCGGCATCAATCCCGCTACGCTCAGCCTGCAAGAGCAACGCGACTATTTCAATGACATCTATGACCTCGGCCGACAGTATATACAGCAGAACCCGAGCGAATATGGCGACATCATCAGTCGTCCCACCGACCGCCGCGAGAACTATGTGAAGCGCTGCGTGGGCCTACCCGGACAGACGCTGCAAATCAAGAATCGTGTGGTCTATCTCGATGGTAAAGCCAACAAGGAACCCGACAACGTGCAGTACACCTACTACGTGAAGTTGCTTCGCCCCATCCCTGAAGACTTGATAGAGTCGCTCCACATCTCGGGCGAGAACTTGCAGATGTTGGGTGCTACAGCCACACCAGCCTCACCAGGCTATATGCCACTCACCAAAGCCATGGCTGACGCACTCGCTAAGCGCACGGATGTGGTGGAGAGCATACGCATCAACACCGACTCGCCTACGGGCGAAACCTATCCGCTCAATGCCGTGACGGGTTGGACGCGCGACAACTACGGTCCTGTGTGGATTCCTGCCAAGGGCAAGAGCATCACGCTCACGCTGAAGAACCTGCCCATCTACGAGCGCCCCATCAAAGTCTATGAGGGCAACGACCTGCAGGTGAAGGGTGGCAAAATATATATCAACGGCAAACAGACCAACCGCTATACATTCAAGATGGACTACTACTGGATGATGGGCGACAACCGCCACAACTCTGCCGACTCCCGCTACTGGGGCTTCGTGCCCGAGGACCACATCGTGGGCAAGCCTCTCTTCATCTGGTATTCAAGCGACCCCGACCGCAAGGGCTTCGGTGGTGTGCGCTGGAGCCGCATCTTCAAGTGGGTGGACAATATCAAATAGTCGAGTGGGAAATGGCGCCAAGTTCATCACCTCGCTCCTGATAGCGGCATTCATTGTACTGCTTTTCAGGGCATTGGCGTTTACCGTCTATTCTGTGCCTGCACCGGGAATCGACAACTGGTTGCTGCAGGGTGACAGGGTGGTGGTGAACAGATGGAGTTATGGACTGCGCTCCGGCAACGACCGCATGTTTCGCTATGCCCGCTTGGTGCCCCACGCCATTAATCGTGGCGACTTGGTGGCGTTCAATCCGCCAGCCGATAGTGTGCTCAACCGCTTAGAACGCCACGTGTGTCTGGGTAGGGTAGAGGCAGTGCCGGGCGACACTATCAAGGTGTACAATGCCGATTATGCCATCCCCCGTAGACTGATCGACTGCCCCCTCTTGGGCGAGAAATACTATCTGATTACCTCTTCTTCTGCCGCAGGTCAGCGTTGGCTCGTGGCAGAGAAGTTCATCATCGGACGTGCTTTCCTTGTGCTCTATAGCAAGGAAAGCACGCCTCATTTCTTTGGCGGCTTTAGGAAAGACCGCACTTTCATGTTGATAAAATGACCCGAGCATTACTCTCTACCACTTATTTCGGTCCTGTGCAGTGGTACCAAAAACTCTTTCGCCACGACCAAGTGACGATAGAAGCATGCGACCACTTCGTAAAGCAGACCTATCGCAATCGTTGCGTCATTGCCACTGCCAACGGCACACAGGCGCTGACTGTGCCCATTGAGCACGCCGATGGGGCTTCACTCATGCGCGACATCCGCCTTTCTGACCATGGCAATTGGCGCCATCTGCACTGGAATGCCCTCGTTAGCGCCTACGGCGAGTCGCCCTTCTTCGAATATTATGCAGATGACATACGTCCTTTCTTCGAGAAGAAGTGGACGTATCTATGGGATTACAACATGGACATCGCCCGAAAGATGTGTGAATTGCTCGACATAGAACCACACATCGCCTGCTCCGACCATTATGAGAAACCTGAGGATGGGGATGGTGTGCTCGATTTCCGTGAGGTGATACGTCCTAAGAAACCACTGCCCGACAGCGATTTCACGCCTCGTGAATACTATCAAGTATACCGTCAGCGCACTGGTTTCCTGCCCAATATGAGTGTGCTCGACTTGCTATTCAACATGGGGAACGAGTCGGTGTTCTATCTTTAAGAGTGTTAAAGACGGAAGAAAGATAAGGCAAAGTGGTGCTCCTTGACAAATATTATTTATATTTGTGACCGAAATCATTAACTTTTAAATCATAAAGCTATGTACAGTAAGACATTGAAAACCGTTTTGACACTGGTAGTGGCAAGCGTTATGTTTAGTTCGTGTGTAGGATCTTTCAGCCTCTTCAATAAGTTGGCGAAGTGGAACAAGGGTGCTACGCGCTACAAGTTGCTCAACGAATTGATATTCTTGGTCATCTCTCCCGCCTATGCTGTGTGTGGTGTGGTCGACCTCTTTGTGCTCAACACCATTGAGTTCTGGAGCGGCAGCAACCCGATGGCAGCCAACGTAGGCAAGACTGTAAAGGTGAAAGGCGATGACGGACAGAACTATAGTGTGAAGTATTTGGCTGACGGCTATGAGGTGACACGCCCCACAGGCGAAGTGTTCTATTTCCTCTATGACCAGAAGGCTGACTCTTGGTCTAAGGTAGAGAACGGCGAGAAGACAGAATTGTTCAAGTTTAACCACAACGGCACCGTGAAGATGACCTTGCCTACGGGCAAGAAGATGGATGTAGCGCTCGATGAGAGTGGCAAATTCCAACTTCGTATGGCCATGGCAGGCGACACCTATTTCATGGCTGCACGCTAAGAACAACGGTTTTTCATACAACTATAAACAAGAAGGAGAGGCTCAATGGTCTCTCCTTTTTTCTTGTGGTCGTATGGATATTATCTGTATATCAGTGTGGTTAATTGCTCTGGAGCGAAGATTTCTCTTGCC